>NZ_JBFUCY010000011.1:0-203786 GCF_056404995.1 Mucilaginibacter sp. P2_A5 | reverse complement strand
TGCCTTTTGCCAATTACCTTTGATGAATCAAGAGAATTATTCTAGCTGGGCCTTGGGCAATCTTAAAAGGCAGGGAACTAATACGAACGCAGGTTCTCCAAAACCAGAAATGACAAAAGTTCACCCTGCCTTTTTATTTAACGTTATCCACAAACTTTTTAGTTTTTAACACCCCCCTGCACCCCCCGTTTCTAACAATAACAAATCTTAATATTGTTATCTTTAGACCAAAGGAAATGACATTTTTTTATTAAATGATAAAGGATCAAAAGAGGTGTACACAATATTTTTGGGTGAGGCTTTCTAAATGACGTTAAACTGACAGGCCGGTATTACAACCGGCCTGTTTTGTATATAGCTTTGTTGCATCGGGGACCTGCAACCCGTTTTGCTACCATGTACTACAAATTAACATTATTAATCCTGCTGATTGTAAATACAGCATTTGCCCAAAACGACGAGGGTTGGGTATTAAAACACAGTAACGACGGCGTAAAAATTTATACTCGCAAAGTACCCAACTCAAAAATAAACGCCATTAAAGTGGAGTGCCATTTTGATGTTCCGGCCTCGCGGCTGGTAGCCGTTTTGATGGACGTAAAAAACAGCGAGGATTGGCTGTACCATACCTCATCAAACTATATAATAAAGCAGGTATCGCCATCGGAATTGTATTACTATTCGATGGTGGAGGTGCCCTGGCCGGTGAGCAACCGCGATTTTATAGCCCATATTAAAGTATCGCAGGATGCGGTTACCAAAGTCATTACTGTTGATGCACCCTGCATCCCTGATATGGTACCCCGAAAGGCCGGTGTGGTGCGCGTGGCCGATTCAAAAGGCAAATGGGTACTTACCCCTGTTGGTAAAGATAAAGTGAAAGTATTGTACACCCTGCATGCCGATCCCGGTGGCAGTATCCCCGCGTGGCTGAGCAATATGTTTGCCACCAAAGGCCCAACCGAAAGCTTCCAAAAACTCAAATTACAATTGCAAAAACCTGCGTATAAAAACGTAAAAGTATCTTACATAACAGAATAAGTCCCAAGGTCCCAACGGAATTAAGGTCGATTTAATATCGAACATCGAATATCCAACACCGAATAATGAAGGAAAAACTTCGATGTTGGACATTCGAAATTCAATGGTCGATATTATTTGCCCTTCTATTTTTCTTAATATGATGTTGCCCCAGCCCCCTAAAGGGGAAGTTTAAGCGTTCGGTTATTCAATCCTTTTACACCGGCTATGTCCGGGCGAATTGCCATCGCAATTTCACATTTATATTAACCTTAGGGCAAATGACCTTGTACTGACAAGCAAAATAAATAAGCCTTATAGTTTTGATGTAACGGATCCTGTAACCCGTAATAACATGAAAAAAAAATTAACCTTGCTACTTCTGTTGGTTGTGAATTTTGCCTTTGCAAACCCCGATGGTAGTTGGACCCTTGATAAAAACGACGACGGTATTAAAGTTTATACCCGCAACGTTGCCACCTCAAAAGTTAAAGCTATCAAAGTGGAGTGCAGTCTTGACGCAACACCATCGCAACTGGTGGCGGTTTTAATGGATATCAGCAATGGCGACGGCTGGGTTTACCATACCGCTTCCAGCTATGTTATCAAACAGGTGTCGCCGTCAGAATTATATTACTACTCGCTGGTTAATGTGCCCTGGCCGGTGCACAACCGCGATTTTATTGCCCACATAAAAGTTACGCAGGACCCTGCTACCAAAGTAATCACCGTTGATGCTCCCTGTATTGCAGATATGGTGCCCCGCAAGCCCAATACCGTACGGATAGAAGAATCAACCGGCAAATGGATTATAACGCCAACCGGCGATGGTAAGGTGAAAATAGAGTACACCCTTCATGCCGATCCCGGAGGGAATATCCCGTCCTGGCTGGTAAATATGTTTGTAACCCAGGGCCCTATAGAAAGCTTTAAAAAGCTGAAGCTGCAATTACAAAAGCCAGCCTACAAAAATGCAAAGCTGGCTTATATAGTTGATTAGCCCCCCGGCCCCCTGAAGGGGGAGCTTACGGACAAAGAGGCAAAGACTTTGAGACAAAGGATAAGAATCTTTTGTCTCAAATCTCATATCTAACATCTCAAATCTAATTTTTATGTACCCCGTAGCCCAAACCCAGTACAAGGGTTAAAAACACGCCGTTAGGTTTGCTGTCGGGGCCGGTTGTAAGTTTGTGGTCGTCTACCTTCCAGTCGCTGTTGTTGGCAGCGATGTAGTAGCCGGCGCGGATACCGATCGGGATGGTACGATCGACGGTGACACAATCCATTTGTTTTGATTTGAGGTGTATCACATAGTCAAAGCCGCCGCCAAGCTCGATGCCAAAGGTATGCTGGTTAAGCGTTTTGCTTGATGAGCTTTGGGTAATCTCCTGCCCAAAATCGGTAGTGCTATTAATGTTGCCTTTATCCTTCACCTTCAGGAACGAGTTTTGGAAATTAAGGCCCACAGTAGGATAAAAACGATAAGCTGTGTTGGCAGATAGGTTATACCCTGCCCCAATCTGGATTTGCCCCCTGAAAATTGACACCTTTACGTCATTAGCAGTTACCGACTCGGGCGCTGTGCCGCCAATACCCAGTGTTGTAATAAAGCGGTTGTTATACATCCTGGTCATTGATAGGTTAAACCAGGTGCTGTTATTGGCCAGCATCGGGAAACCCTTGGGCGCCAAATAAGCATTAATATCGCGTACGTTATTTTTACGGTACTCGGCTTGTAATTCAAGGCCGCCGGTCATGTCTTTATGCCAGCCGCTGTGCATCCAGTTTTTAGTTTTAACGGTATCGGCGTTTTGCGCCTTCGCCAGGGTAGGAGTAAGGCAAATGGCAACTGACAGTAGTTGTACTGTTTTAGTAAATATCTTTTTCATGGTTTCAGTATTTTCGATACAAACGTTGTTTTTGTGTAAATAGTTCCTGCGGCGTAAAAAACTTAACCGAAATTTAAATTTGTTGAACTATCGGATGTTTGTACTATTTTACCTCCCGCCTATCACATCTCCCGGCAAAAAAAATCTTGCTATCTGATACTAACTACTTGCTACTCTCCTTCAAATACTCTTATTGTTTTCAAGTACCGGCCATCATAATATGGGCTGAAAGGCGTTTCGGTAACACCTTTAGCTTTGCCCGAGGTGGAGTGGATAAACACCATTGGTTGGCCGGGTTTTACAATTAAAATACCCATGTGTCCAGGTACACGGTCGGTACTATCGGTGCCGGTGAACAGCACGAGATCGCCGGTTTTGGCCTCCCTTAGCGGAATCTGGTTGTGTACGTGGTCAAAATCCATCGATCTCCGGGGTACGGCTATCTTAAAATGGTTAAACACATAAGTTATAAAGCCCGAGCAATCAAATCCCTGCGCCGGATCGGTTGAGGCGTATAGATAGGGGATACCCCGCAGGCTTTGGGCAAATGCAACCAGGCTATCGGGGTTTGTGCCTATAGTTTTTATCCTGGTAACAAATTCCGCGCTATCCGGAGCCGGCGGCGGCAGGGTATCACGACGCAGTAACGTTTGCCCGTTAATTACCACCGCCTCATGGCCGCAACCACCGCAACCGCTAAATGTCAATAAGATAAGGAGATACAGAGGAATGGCATACATGTACAGTATACATGAATGCCGTACAATTGTTTTTGATAATCAATAGTTGATGTCACGAAGTCAATGGCCAGTATCAAGCTTTTTGAGCATGCTAACAAATGTAGCGGTTTTAGCGGCAGGGACACCAAAATGGATTGCTTTGATATTTTTAGTTATATCAACATATTATTGAAAATAAATATGCCGGTTTGTATTGATAAAGTATTTACATATATTAACTTTAAGCTAATTAATAAACCAAATATCTTGTCCTATGAAAACAATAAGAATACTGCTGTTGGCAGTACTGCTGCCTTTTGTTGTGGATGCGCAAACTGGGCACACCAAAAAAACACACAAACACATAACCGGTTCAGGAAGAGAACATCAAAAAAATGACAGCCTTGTACGCGGCGTTTCGTACAGTGTTTTTGTTGCCTCAGTCGCCGATTTTGCCGACAGTACCAAAAAGCCGCTTGCCCAAACTGCCTGGCAACTTTGGAAATATGAAAAATGGGCCGCATTGGAACAGTTTTTCAGCACAAACAACCTTAATGGCGGCTGGCCCCCAAACCGTGGCGCCCTCTCGCTAAAAATGATTACGCTGCAGGCCGGTCTGCTGGTTGATCGCTATGGAGGTTATTACGATGCCGATAGTGTTTTCCAGGACAAGGGCACCTTTGTATCATTTGTAGGTGTGCCGTTCCCGCAACGCGCTTTGCCCGATAAAACCTTACAGTCGCCTTATAGGGTTTATAAGATTATAAAACCCATTGACAGTGTCAAACGCGGACAAATTATCCCCTGGTTTAATAAGCCCGGTTTAGGTATTCAGTTTGAATTGCCATATAATATCAACGATCTGAAAAAAGGGGGGTATATTGCCGAACAAAAAGATAAAGAAGGCCCCAAATGATAATCAACTATAAAAAGGCAAAGTCGCTCATATTTGACGGTCACGAACAGGAGATGCTGCACAAATCAATTGATTTGAGCCGTGAAACAGCCCTGGGCATAACCATAAAACTGGACGACTTTGCCAATAATACCTTTGAAGACCTGCAAGGGATTGTCAGCGATGCCGACTTTACATTCATCATAAAAACCGGGGCTTTTGCTACCGATGGCGGTTTCCTGAATTTATATAAAGGCAGCAATAACCTAAGGCTATATTACCATAAAAAGGGCAATACCATAATTGTTTTTGCCTACGGCGAGTTTCAACCTGGTCGCTATATGCTTTACCTCGAGGGCTTTTGGACGGTAGACTAGCTATGTGTCTCAAAAAGATATCATTCATGAATCTATCGGTTGACGGATAACATAATATGCTTTAATTGATTCCATAGACAAAAAAATCTTGATACTTGATACTTGTGACTTGATACTTATAAAAGCCGCTTTATGAAATAGCCAACTTGCGTTTTGAGTAACAAATCACAAGTCGGCTATTAGCGGTTAAACCGCTCAGGGCTTTGGCATGGGGAACTGCTAACTGTTGTTAACTATGCAGCGTTTTACCTCGCCTTGGTTTAAAACTGAATGGTAAGCGTTGGATCCCACCAAAAGTAGCCGAATAATACCGGCTCTGCCTGGTCCCTCGTGTGGCGGTAAAGTGCAAAACTGATACTATAGTTTTCTGTTCCGGTTTTAAGGATGGTTGCACTGTTGAACCAGTAACTCTGTAACGAAAATGTAATCGGGAATGTGGCTCTGTCGGTTGGCAGGATACCTGTCCTGTTAAATACGTTAAAGTCAACTGCGCTGAATACATCATCGCTGCTGTCGTATCGTGCAATTTTGTAAATAGCTACGGCGGTGTCAAAATTGCCATTTTCAGATACTGCGTACCAGCGGATAACATCGCCGGTAATGGCCTTTACGTTAAGGTCTGCCGTTCCTTCAGATTGCGGCGTAAATACATTGCCCCTGGTGGCTACCATATACATATAATTATGCGCCAGGCCGGTGGGGCTATCTGCGTTGGTACTTGGAGAAGGGTTATCGGCTATAATAGCTTCGGTATCGATAACGATTTGGATATAAACGATTTCATTGGAATCGCTTGCTGGTGAAATTGCCATAAGTAGTAAATTTAAAAGTTAAATAATGGTCTCTACTCTTTAAAAGGATTTTCGAGTTAGCTCCTGCTCAGGGGCGTATAACCGAAGCTTCTTAACCGGTATCATACGCCCTTATTGCGATACAAATATTGCTCTGAAACAGAAATTAGGGAAGAGTAGAAATACCGAAAAAAATAAATAAGTATTTATACGTAGAAAATGGGCATTTGCGAAAAAAAAGTGTATTATTATATTAATTATTAAAACAATATACTTAACTTAACCTTAGATAATTTGACCAGCCTTTAAGCTCATTAACTGTTAAGTTATACATCGCAAACCTTGTAAATCAATTTATTATGCAACAACAACCCTTTGGCAATTTCACCAGATTGCTTCCTCTTGCGCTTATTTTTTGTGTATTTTTATTTGTAACAGCCTGCCGGCCGCCTGCTGGCGGTGCCATTAAATTTGCTTCGTTAAAATATACTTCCGGGCAAATTAATCATTGGCTCGCTTCGGCTGAAACCAATAATTTTGTTTTTCAGTTTTATACACCCGATGCTGATAGTCAAAAGCATCCCTGTCAACTCATTTCGTACATCATTGATACAGCGGGAAACTACTTAAATGCCGCTAACCCCGATACATTATCATTGGCAAAAGATAGTTTAATCACGCTAAGCGGTAAAGCCATATTGGGCAACTCCTATATTTCCAAAAAAACCATAATCGATATGTTAAAGGATTCCGGCGGAAATAAACGGGATTTTGACTACCTCTTGCTGACTCCTATAATACTTCCGGCCAACCGGCATGTTGTTTACCAGGTTCAAATCATAAAAGGAGGTGTTATATTAAAATGCGAGAATGGCGATATAAATTCAAACCCTTCGCCACCGGCTACAATGAAATAGAAATATATAAAGGCTGTGCAAAATATTCTTAAAAACGTTCTTGATTGGTCGGAGGTTTGGGCATTGCTCATACCTTTGACTTTTCTTTACATCCGTAAAAAGCAACCGGCCGTTAATAAGCCTGTTATCATTTATGTTTGGATAGCGCTGTTGTTGAATATAGGGATCGACCTGACCTGGAAATTCAGGACAAAACTGCCCGTTCAATTTCAGTCGAATAATTATTTGTATAATATCCATTCTATAGTTAGGTTCCTGTTATTCAGTTCCTATTTTATCCGGCTTAAGCAGCCATTTCTTACTAAAACAAAAAAAGTAATTCAAGTTATTTTTGCCGGCTTTGTAATTGTAAACTTTAGTTTTTACCAGCATTTTTTCGACTATTGGCAGTTTAGCAGCCTGCTGTTATCGGTTGAAGCAGCGCTGCTGTTGTTTTATTGTATTCAATATTATTTATTCAGGATAAACGACGACGCAGAGATAAGCAAAAAACAACCCGATTTATGGATTGTTACCGGCCTGGGGATTTATGTAACTGTAAATTTTTTCATATTCCTGCTTTATAACAAGCTTACCGTACATCTGCAAAATTTTGCAGTGAGCTTATGGAATATCCACAATATCGCCTTTATCATCTTCTGTGTTTTTATAGCAAAGGCCTTTTATGAGTCAGAATTATAAAGAAATAAAGCTTTTTCTGTTTATGGGGATAGCAGTGATGCTTTTCCTGTTTGCGAGTGTTTTATTGATTTTTATTTTTTTTCAGCGAAAAAAATTTCAATACCAAAAAAACATTCAAAATTTACGCGAAAATCAGCAAAACCAATTAATTGAAGCAGCGGTACGCAGCGAAGAAGCTGTACGGCACCGGATTGCCGAAGATTTACATGACGAGGTTGGCGCTATATTATCCTCATCAAAACTGCATTTCCAGGGAATAAAAATTAATGTTTTTGACGAAAAAAACGAGCAACTTTATGAAAAGGCCAAAGAGTTACTGGACGAAGCCATTAAACAGGTAAGGGACATTTCGCATAATCTTCATTCGGGCATATTGAAAGAATTGGGCCTGAATACCGCGATCCAGCACTTTGCCGAAAAAATAGTCCATAACTCCAATATCATCAAGACCACAACCGACCTGGCCGATTCGTATACCGCGCCAACAACCGAAAACGATATAAGTGTTTACAGGATATTTCAGGAGCTTGTAAATAATATCATTAAATACGCCGACGCCAAAACACTGCATATCAGTTCGGTTTATGAAAATCATGCGTTAAGGCTAACCATTTTTCATGATGGCAACGGACTAACCCAGAAGCAGTATGAAGAGCTACGTTTTAAGAAAAACGGGCTTGGATTAAAGAACATACAAAGTCGTATAATTTTGATAAAAGGTCAGCTTACATTTTCGCAGGTGGCCGGGGGGTATTGTATTGATATATATGTAAAAGACAACCTGAATTACTGAAATAACAACAATGTTTACGGATATTTTTATCCTTGATTATGATATTTAAGTGAAATTTCAAAATAATTTTTGCCCTTTAATTTGGGTAGCAAATGAATTTATCAGCCTCGGAGTTAAAGTCTCCCCTACCGGGGGAGATTTAGAGGGGGCTTTCGATACACCATTTAATCAATACAAACTATGAAGCCCAATAAAATAAAAATAGCGATAGCAGACGACTACACTATATTCAGAGATGGTTTAAAAGTTGGGCTGGCCCAGCACAATGATTTTGAAGTAACCATGGAAGCCAGTAACGGCCAGGATTTGATAGAAGGGATGGAGAAAGAGCTGCCGGATGTTATTATTATGGATTTAAAGATGCCGGTAATGGATGGCATAGAAGCTACCAAACTGGTAAAAAGGAGATTTAGTTCAGTTAAAATTTTGGTGGTAACCATGTACGATGATGATAAGTTTATCATCCATTTGATGGAGATTGGCGCAAACGGTTATTTATTAAAAAATGCCGACTCGGAAGAGATTGGCAAGGCAATTTATGCAGTATATGAAAATGGCTACTATTTTAACGATATAGTAAGCAAAGCCCTCCTGAAAAAATTGGTAATAAAGGGTAACCTGAAGCCATCGTTTAACCAAAATATTGAATTTACCGAGCGCGAGCAGGAAGTTTTAAAACTGATATGCGAAGAAAAAACCGCTACCGAAATGGGCAAACAACTTTTCCTCAGCCCACGCTCAATAGAAGGGATCAGGATAAGGCTGATTGAAAAAGTAGGCGTTCGGAATACGGCCGGCCTGGTAATGTTTGCGGTAAAAAACGGGATAATATGATATACTTATCATGGGTTTCCGGCCCTTGCGTGAGGTAAAGACTTGAACTACGGCGTGATAAAAGCCCAAGAGCTGCAGGAGTTTATAAATTATCGATATGCTGATGGATTCGTGCCAATAAAACATCGAAATCAGGCTGACCATTGTAGTATAGCGCCGCGGTATCGGTGTATCGTTTCTTGAACGAAGCCCTTAACTCTTCATCGCTCAACATAAAGGCTTCATTTTGATTTAATGGAATAGCTAAGTCGGGTTTAGGGAAACGCTCTTCCTTATGTGTTAAATATTCCGGCGTTCCGATAAGCGCCTGCAAATTTATGCGAACACCGGAGTGAGCAAGCGCTTAGCCTTGCCGTTTCCGTATTGGCTGAGGGTTTGCTGTAGCTCATTTTTATTCATGCTCCGGGCTTTGGATAAAACATTGACTAGTACTTGTTGCTGATCTTCGGCCAGTCTGTCTAAGTTACTAACCAAATCAACGAGCAAAAATTCAGGTGTTAATTTTTCAGGAAAATGATGTTTTACCTGGAAATCAAATGTGCGGTTACCCAATTTGAATTTTCCATGTCGTTTATGGTTATAAACGATACGCTGGTTATATAGTTGGGTAGTGCCCACACCCAATGCATTATACAGATTAGGAGATGTGAGCAGAAAGCGATCATCTTTTAAGAATGAGCGTACCAAAGCTTCTTCTTCCGGTGGTGTTTTTCCAAAACTGGAATTTTTGGGATAATAGTAAACACCTTGTGATAGTTTTTGTAATATACCCTCTTCCAGTAGGGCATGCAGATGCCTGTCCACCGATTTCGACCATTCCGTGAGGTCGCTCCTGCGGTAAACCTGGCCTTCCTGCAAATGTGTTTTAAGTTGTTCCAGCGTCGACATCTTTTTACTTTTTACAAAGTTGATGATAAATCGAAGGCTATGCAAGGATTTTTATTGAAAATTCATGCAATAGCTATTTTTAAAATCGAAGGAAATATGGCGTCATGAAAATATAAAGCCTTTTGCATGCTGAGATTTGTTTATAACAACACACAACAAAGCGTGGTAGGGAACACTAATATTGGCACAGTCTGCAATATTATTTGTTTTCAAAAAACGCAAGGGTAATATACCAGCGATTTATGGAAGAATGTTTGGCTGGATCTGAAGAGATAGAGGTTAAAATTTGACTGTTTACTTTTTTGAGGCTTTTATGTTTTTCCAGGTCTCAATTGCCCAATTTAAATCTTCGTCTTCATCAAAATAAAAAGCAGCTAATATAAGTTGGCTGTTAATAATTGAAAATCCATAAAGCACATTATAGGTTTTTGCCCCATCTCCTTCCCGGATTAGATAACCAGGTCTTGCAATTTGATCATCTGAAAAATCAAAAGTTTTTAGTGTTTTAGCAAGTGTTTGATCTCTGTTCTTGATATCCTCCTGATGTTCGGCATATATTTTTTCTTTGTTTTTACCTTCTTCATTCCAAAAAGCCAGTCTCACAGATTTATCTCCCGTTGTGTAAAGCAAATCACCGCTTTCCTCTACTTTTCGTTCAAACAAATTATTAATCCCGATCGTCCATTCTTGCGTCAATCTATGCGTCACCATGTAATCATCTTCCAATTCAAAGTCGGTAACCTTATACCATTCGCTGTCACCGACGTTTTTTTCATACACTGAACCAACTCCTTTGAGTAAAATATCTTCAATCGATGGATCAATTTTCAAAATAGTAGAAGGATTATAAATACCTGTATTATCAGGATTATCTGTGTATTCTTCCGTTTCAAATCCGGTAAAAATCCGCCAGCCGCTATCTTCAGGCTGGGTCCTTTTTTCCCGGTACATAAATCCTGGTTTGATGCCCTGGCCAACCACCATTTTTGAAACCATTAACCCACCAATAGGAGGAAAGTTGTCAAAATTATTTTCGCTTTTGTCCTGTTTCTTTTTGAAAAAATTCATTCGTGAAAGTTTTTAACGGAAAGGCCTGATGCTCAAATGTACACAACTCAAATCTTTAGATTACCTTCTGCATTCGCTTTAATAATAATATCTCTCAATCGGTCCTGGTGTTCGTCGCCCCATTTACCAAGGGTGGTAATAATGGGTATCAGGCTTTCACCCAAACCAGTTAAGGAATATTCTACCTTCGGCGGGAGCTGGGCAAATATCTTTTTGGTAATAAGCTCGTGTATCTCCAACTCATTAAGCTGCATGTTTAGTACCCGCCTTGATGCATCCGGAATTTTACGCTGCAACTCGCCTGGCCTTTTATACCCTTCGTTGATAAAATATAACAAACGTATTTTCCATTTACCGTAAATAACCTCGGCTATCAGGTCGAGCCCGCAGTTTAGCGATGGTGTTATTTTCTTTTTGTAGGTCATTTACGAAGTTAAAATATTAGCTTGATTACTGCCATACGGATAAATTTGTCCCTATTGAATCTTTTTTCCGTACTTGTTTGCGCTGCATATATGGCCCAATTTTGTGTTATAAAAATTAAGATATGGATAAGTACAATTTTAATAATGAACTGGCAGGGAAAATTGTTTTGGTTACCGGTGGCACAAAAGGGGCCGGTAAAGCAATTGCAGAAAGACTTGCCCGGGCTGGTGCGCGGATTATTGTAACCGCACGCAGCCAGCCGGAAACTATAGTGGCCGACTTTACCTTTATAGCAGCAGATTTGAGTACCCCAGCCGGTACCACTTTTGTAATAGACAGGATAACAAAGGAATTTGGCGGTGTCGACATCCTGATTAATAACATGGGAGGTTCAGAAACTCCGGGCGGTGGATTTAGCGTATTAACCGACAGGCACTGGGAAGAAACTTTGCAAACTAATTTATTAGCTCCGGTTAGGTTGGACAGGGGACTGCTGCCATATATGCTTGCAAAAGCTTCGGGATGTATTATACACATAGCTTCTATACAAGGCAGTCTGCCGTTACATGATTCTACCTTACCCTACGCGGCGGCTAAGGCCGGACTGATCAATTACAGTAAAGGCCTGTCTAACGAGCTTGCACCGAGGGGTGTACGGGTACTTACGGTATCACCAGGATGGATAAAAACCACGTCGGCAATCCGGATGATGGAACGACTGGCAGAAAGTTCAGGTGTTACAATAGAAGAGGCGACAAAGGCGGTAATGGATTCCCTGGGAGGAATTCCAATGGGCAGGCCTGCCGAGCCTAAAGAAGTAGCAGAACTGGTAGGTTTCCTGGTTTCTCCGCGTGCAGCATACCTAACCGGAACTGAATATGTAATTGACGGGGGCACCATACCAACCATTTAACACTATTGTGACAGCTACATCATGGAGAATGGGATGTCGAACGTATTCCGGCATCCCACCGTCAATTAACGCCGTCCTTAAAAAATCTTGATACCTGTTACTTGATATTTTTCTCCAATGGTTTGCGATGCCAGTAGTTGGCTAGTAACGATCCCGTAATGTTCATCAGCGGACCAAATACCGCAGGGGCCAGGCCTACTGTAGCAATTTTTCCCATCGCTTTTGCCAGCCCGGAAGCAAGGCCGGCATTTTGCATGCCTACCTCAATGGCCATGGTACGGCAATCGCGTTCGGGCATTTTAAATAACCGGCCCGCCCAGTAACCCAGGGTATAACCCAATAAATTGTGAATAAGCACCAGAAACACCAGCATTGCGCCAATATTTAGCAAGCTGTTACGTCCGGCCGCAGTAATAATTACGATAATAAAAGCGATACCAAACATGGATATCAATGGCATGAGTGTTTCCAGCCACGCTGCCCGTTTAAGCAGGTATTTATTAAAAAGAATACCTGCGCCGATAGGTAAAATCACAATTTTCATAATATCCCACATCATGCCAAGCACATCTATTTTAATAAACGCGCCGCCAAGCAGTTTCATAAGCAACGGCGTAAAAAACGGCGCCAGCATGGTTGATACGGCGGTTATGGTAACTGATAACGCCAGGTTGGCCTTTGCCAGGTATGAGATAACATTGGAGGCCGTCCCGTTTGGCGAACACCCCACGAGGATTAGGCCTGCGGCAATCTCTGGCGGAAAACCGCTTAATTTGGCCAGCGTAAATCCAAGTAGCGGCATAATCAAAAAATGGCTGCCAACACCTATGAGTACTCCTTTGGGCGTTTGAATAACCCCGGCAAAATCTTTAATGCCCATAGATGTGCCCATCCCGAACATAATAAGTTGCAGCAGCGGCGTAATAAGGCCGGACAGCTTAAAACCTTTTACTTCAACAAAATATTGCGGATAGAATAATGCCGCGGTAACTGCCGCGAAAATGATAAGCGTAAAGGTGAATCCCTTTAACAGATCCCATCCGCGGCATGCTACAGATAGCAAGATAAAGAATGCGATGATAAACGGGCCGGCATACGCAATGCCATCCCGGTAAATTTCCCAGGCTGCAGCAAGCGCAAAAAGCAGGGCAATACTTGTTATGAGTTTGTAGACAACTGTATTTTTCAACTGTTTAAATTTAGGTTATGTTAATCGTATAAAGATTAGTCTTTAGTTCAAAGTCTTAGGTTCTAAGTCAAAAAAAAGACTTTTGACTTAAGACTTAGTACTGTTGACTTAACATTTGGTTACCAGGTACGTTTTTCCATAAAGGCATCTAATTGCGCCCTGGTCATTTTTATTTTGCCGGGATTTTGATCAAGCCATTTCATGAACGCGTCTTTCACCTTGCTGGTCCACTGGCTATCAATTTCGCCGGTGGCAAACCTGCCCGATTTAAGCATGGCATGTCCAAACTCATCGCGCAGGGCGATGAATTCGGCGGTAGCAACCACTTTTTCGGCCAAATGCGCCGGAATAAATAGTACACCTTCTTTTTCGGATATAACCAAATCGCCGGGCAGCACTACGGCACGGCCTATACGGATGGGGGTGTTAAGTCCCATCAGCACCATTTCTTCAAGGTACGATGGATCAAAATCGCGTACAAAGGCATTAAAGCCATTGATTTCTTTAAGCCCCTGCAGGTCGCGTGCCGAGCCGTCAAAAATAACGCCGCTGCCCGATTTGCTGAAAATGGAATTGCCCAGGTTATCGCCTATTAATGTTCCTCCCCTTATCTTGCCAAAGCCATCGGCAACGTAAACATCGCCTTTGGTTAATGTTTCTATAGGCCAGGCGTTGGTGTTGCCTTTTCGCCCTTGTTTATTGCCCCGCTCTTTAATGTTTTTTTCTATATCGGGACGGCTTGGCATAAACATGGCCGTAACGGCACGGCCAACAACAGGTAAGGTATCGTTAACCAGTTTCCACCCGCCCTCAAACTGGTTGTTATAACCTTCGTTTTTTAATACTGTCCAGGCCTCTTCAATGCCTATTTTTTTTGCTCTTTCTATAATATCATCCGGAATTTTGGGCCTGCCGTCGGCAAAGCGCTCGCCTTTCCATTCCGACGTATAAAAGATCAGTTCATCCCTCGAAATGGTTTGCGCTGTGGCGTTGCGGCAACAGCCAACACACGCAAAAAGCCCAAGGATTAAAAGTTGATAGTATTTCATAACTTTTATTAAACGGGATAATATTAATGATTTTCTGTGATTAATGCAGTTTGCGGGTTTTTGGTGTTGATTTTAGGAGGATAAATAGGCGACGCTATCCCGTTAAGATCGTAAACTATTTTACCCGCCCTGAGGGTGAGCTCGCATACAAATTTTTTGTTGGCCTCAACCTTGTAACCCGTATAATCAAACAAGCCGAATTTGCCGTCGACAATGCTCAGGATAGCAACATCGGCGCCCGAACCTACCGATAGGTTTCCCAATTCTTCGTGTTTTATTTCCTTCGCCGGGTTTGAGGTACAGGCCTGTATTACATCGTGCAGGGGCATCCCCATGGCCAAAAATTTGGTCATGCAGGTAAGCATATCCTTCATAGCATCATTCATGCTGCCCACGTGCAAATCGGTGCTGATGGAGCTTGGGAAAAAGCCCTCTTTGGCCGCAGGCAGCGCCTGCGAATAGGCAAAGCTGATATTGCCGTAGCCTACGTCAAAAGCAATGCCCCGTTTCCGGGCTTCATATACAAAGGGTTTTACCTTGTTAGTTGCCAGGTCTACAATAGGTTCGCGGCTATTTAACTGGCCAAAACAATGGGTGAAAATATCGCCTGGCCTAAGGTGTTTCAAAAACAACTCTTCAAGCGGCAAGGGGGGCGTGCTGCCGCCAAAATCAATCATCACAGGTATTCCTTTTGCCGCCGTGCCGGCCTCCACCGCGCGGTCGGTAGGCGCCCAGTCATGGCCTTCGTAGTGGGCAAGCTTTATTCCTACTATAATATCTTTATATCTTCTCGCAATCAGGGCAGTCATCCGCGGGTCCATGTCGTTCAGATCCTGCTCGTAATCGCCGCGCATGCCTTCGCCAACAATGTTTAAAAATGCCAGCACGCGGGTCCTGGAGTTATCGATGGTTTGCGTTTTAAAGGTCGAAAAAGTTCGCCAGCCCGAACTGCCTGCATCTACAACCGTAGTGACCCCGTTCCGGAAGGTAAATCCATCTGGCGCCAGGCCCAGGTTCCCGTTTTCATATTGATGATCGGGCTGGGTACCGCCAAAATTATGGGTATGGATATCAATTAATCCGGGCACTACATACATGCCTTTGGCCTCAATTACATCTGCCGCTTGTTTGGCGTCGATATTTTTGGATACCAGCGCTATTTTATTGTTGATAATAGCAATATCCATGATGGCGTCGATATCATTTTTAGGATCGATCACGTGGCCATCCTTAATCACAATATCGTACGACTGTGCCATTACCGCCGTGCTTAATACGCTTAACAGCACCAATAATAAGAAGTAGGTTTTTTGCATTTTGGGTTAAGTATTTAAATCATAATAAAGTATTGCAGGTGTAATTTTTAACAGGCAGATGTATGTTGGGGGAATATTGTTTTCAAACAGCTTGTTGCAATATGGATTTTACTTTTCCTGCCACAATATCAACCTGGTCTGGCCGCAAAAGCACCACGCCTATGGTGAGGTGAGTGCCGCGCCCGTTGGCCACAATGCTTGGTGTGCCGTTTTTTAAAGCCGTTACTACCTGCTCAGGTGTGATTTTTATTTTGCCGCTGTCCCAGGATACGTTCAGGCTTGGGTAAGCATTGGAAGGGCCGGGATCAACTACGGTTTCGGTTTTAACGCCGGGCAGGCTTTCCAGTTGCGCGCCGATGTATTTGGTGCGTTGCATCCAGTCTTCCCATTCTTTTTTATGATCCCGTTCCAGGTACGCTTTTAGCGCGACGTACATGCCAAACATTTCTTCCTTGTTTACTTTCATAGGCCGGCCAATAGGCGCCTCGTTGGGGCTGTGGTTAAGGCGGGCGGCAGTAATAAGGTCTTTACGGCCAAAAAGTAAGCCCGCGCTCTGCGGCCCGCGTATCATTTTACCGCCGGAGAAGGTCACCAGGTCGAAACCGATTTTCTGAAACTTAAACAGGTTTTCTACAGGCGGTACATCTGCTGCGGCATCCAAAAAGGTCGGTATGCTATGCCGTTTGGCAATTGCCACAAAATCGGCGTGTGTAATACTGCTTTTTTCGGCGGCGTTAAAAAACAGGGCCATTACCGTTTTATCGTTAAAGGCTTTTTCCATTTCATCCGGGCCTTCAACTTCAATAATTTTGGCGCCGGTAGTGGTTACGGCCTGGTCAAACAGGTACCTGTGTGTTTTCTGCATAATTACCTCGGGTCGTGGCTCCGGCAGGTTGGGCAGCTGCTTAATTTTTTCATGATCGGTACCGGTTATGGCAGCCGCGGTACCCAGCAATATAGCGCAAGCCGCGCCGGATGTAACCATGGCGGCCTCTACATGCAACATTTCGGCAATTTTCGCCCCAACTTTATCCTGCAACTCGTACATGTTGGCAAAATCGTGCGAGGTTGAACTGATAGCCTCCAACACTTCCGGCAGCATCAGCGAACCGGATAAGAAAGTCATCGTTACCGAAGCGTTAATTACAGGTGTAACACCAAGTTCTTTAAACAGATCGCGCGCCGGCTTTTTGGGCGGGAACGAGGGAAGCGTAACGGCGGCTTTGCTTACCAGGCTGCCTGTTAGCGGTAACAGGGTAAGGCCCTTGAGTATGTCTCTGCGTTTCATTTTTGATTATTATATGTAAGCGATACAATCCATCTCAACCAGCGAGTTACCGGGCACACCTCCTTTAGCTACGGCAACGGTGGTACGCACCGGCGGATTTTTGCCAAAGCGGCCTTTGTAAACTTCGTTCATGCCCTGGTAGTCGGCAATGTCATTCAGGAACACGGTTACCTTGAGTACTTTTTCCATAGACGAGCCGGCTTTTATCAGTTCTTTTTCAAGCTCTTTAAGCACAATCTCAGTATGGGCCTTAATCTCGAAGGGTTCAACGTGGGCGCCTTTCCCGGCTACAAAAACCATGTTACCCAGTTTGGTCGAGCCCGAAAACAATGGCACATCCTGGAATGATGTTACATTGTTAGCTACCTTTTCATCGGCGGGCGCGGCTATGGCGTCTTTGCTTATACCGAATACGGATATGCCTACTGCCGAGGCCAGTATCCTTTTTAAAACAGATCTTCTTTTTTCCATGTCGTTTTTATTTTGTGTGATGGTGTATATGTTGTTTTAGTTATTGTTAGCGCGATTTATTTGTAGGAGCCGCAGCGTTTTGGGCACTTAACGTAAGGATATATTTTACCATTTTATTAGCTTCATCGGCGCTTACCGCGGAATGAGGGGCCATGGGCACCTGGCCCCATGTGCCGCTGCCGCCACTGATTATTTTTTGCGAAAGCATAGCCACGGATGCCTGGTCCTGCGGGTATTTGCCGGCGATGGCTATGTAGGCCGGCCCCACCAGTTTCTCTTCAACTTTATGACATGCCAGGCAATCGGATTTGGAAATAAGGGCTTTACCGGCCTCAATTTCGGGGACGGTGGCAAAGGGGGGCTTTGATATGGCTGTTGGCGCGGCGGCTTTCTTTTTTACGGCGGTCTTTTTCTTTACCTGCGCCCCTGCCTGGCAGCACAGAACAGTTAAAGCAACGCATAAAGTGCCGGTTATTAATTTATTAATCTTCATGTTGCTGTTGTTGCTGTATTTGCTTATCCGCCATTTTTCGCACGGAGCTTACGTCTGCCGGTGTTACAATTTCGGGGATGTTGTTAAAATTGGATTTGATGTAGGTAAGTACTTCGGCTACCTGTTTATCAGATAAAAAGCTGCCGTGTGCGGGCATTACTTCGTTGTACGAAAGCCCTTTTACCTTTACGGGGCCTTTTAACCCGTTAAGTATCAGTTTAATTAACCGGGTTTTATTATAATTTACCCATTCGGATTGTACCAGCGGCGGGAAACGCTTTCCATCGCCTTTGCCGTCGTTTTGGTGGCAGGCCACACAATAGGTGCTGTATACAACCGATGTGGCGGCCACATCTTTAAACAGGTTATCCTTGATCTCATCAGGCGTTCGAATATTCGATGCCGTTTGTTTTCGCGTTTCCATGGCTGCAAGCTGTGCCGGGCCGAAGGCTTTTTTGTCGCCGGTGTATATAATACGCCAGATCCTTCCTTTTTCGGTGTCGCTTACGTACAATGAGCCATCCGGCCCTTCGGCCAGGCCCATGGGGCGGTATACGGCATTACTTACGTTTACAATAGGGTCAACCTGCGCAAAACCATCGGCAAAAACCTCCCATGTCCCTGAAGGCCGCCCATCCTTAAACGGAACAAATACAATGATATAGCCAGCCTGCGGATAAGGCGCCCTATCTGTGGCGCCATGAAAAGCAATGAATGCGCCATTTTTGTAATGATCAGGAAACTGCTTTCCTTTGTAAAACAATAAATCGTTGGGCGCAAAGTGTGCCGGGAAGCCAATCAGTGGCTGGGTTAGCTTTGCGCCGTCGCCCTCTTTAATTTTATCACCGCCAAATTCGGGGTTAAGCAGTTTTTTGTTTTTAATAGGGTCGTAGTAATAGTAGGGCCAGCCGCCATCAAGGCCTTGCTGTACTTTAAAAAACTCTTCAGCGGGTTGCACCGCGCTTTCCCAGGGTGTGTACAAGTCGGGCCATAGCAGCCTGAAATCGTCGCGGCCATGGTTAATGGTGTATAACGATTTACTTTTGGGGTCCCAATCCAGGGCAACAATGCTTCTTAAGCCGGTGGCATATTTTACACCATCGGCCTGGTGCTGGTTGGTTTTATTGGCATCAAACATCCATATGCCGCCATGGTCTTTTAACCAAGGGTTGGCGTTATCGGCCCCGCCCGGGCTGCCAACGCCCGGCGAACCCGGCTGCCGGTTGTTTACCTGCCCGGCATTTGACCCGGCTCCCCATCCCACAAAAATATGGCCCTTATTATCAAAGGCGATGGGTTTGGTTTGATGTTCATGATAGGGTGGGTTATCAATAACAATGGTATCCATTTTACTATCGGGTACCAGTTGCCCGCGCTTAAGCTTCAGCCGGTAAACCATCAGTTCCGAACTGAAATACAGGTAGCCGTCATGAACCCGCATAGCTGTGCCGTAGGTGTGGCCATCATATTTGCCAAAAGGGGTTATCACATCGGCCCGGCCGTCGCCGTTGGTATCCCGCAGGGCCACATTACCATAGCCATCGTTGGCATAATGGTCGCGGGCTTTTACATAAATATCGCCGTTTGTGTTAACAGCTATGTGCCGTGCCTGGCCCTTTAAACTATCCACAACCACAAGCCCGCCGAAACCTGCCGGTAAAAATAGTCCGCCATTATCTGCATCGGCCGTTGGGAGTTTGTTATCGGCCGCCATCCACCCAAATCCCATAAATACAAGCAAAGCTGCCGCGCAGGCCAACTTCAATAAACGCGGGCCAACATAACGCGAAGCAGCAGCCGAAGCCCTCCTTATGCCTTTGGTATTATTCATGCAAACAATAAATTTTATATACAATTCCGGATAACCTATACAACGCCTGGTATCAGATAAACCCCGGCAATCATCAGGGGGATTAGTGATTGCCTGGCTTGTACCTGATTATATATTTCCTATTACACATGACTACCGGCAGTTTATCCCTCCGAAAGGTTGAAATATTTACGCGCTGCCCGGTTTTTTGTTAAACAGAAGCAATGTGCCGATGTAAAGTGCCTGCAGGGGGCGAGAGGAAAGCTTTCGGCTTTTAAGTTTGCGATTTTATAATTGGTACTTTTTTCTTGTACGTATTATTTCCGTATATTTGTTTCAGGAGAAACATTGATATGGAAAAGCAATTAACGGTACCGGCAAAAGCCAGGTTTGACGCTAAAATACCTAAAGCTCAAAAAGACCTTTTTGAATATGCCGCCAGCCTGGGGGGATTTCGCACGCTGACTGATTTCATTATTAATGCAGTACAGGAAAAAGCAAACGCCATCATCCATGAACACAATGCCATTATTGCATCCGAAAAGGACCGGGAGATATTTTTTAATGCGCTCGTAAATCCATCCGGCCCAAATCAAAAATTACGCGATGCCGCAGAACGTTATAAATTATTCCTGCAAGAGAATAAATGAGCGTAAAAATAGAACTGCTGAACTCGGCACTCAATAAAAAGGATTTCAGCTGCGGTAAGAAAATGCTGGATAATTACCTGCACAAACAAGCTGGCCAGGACGTTAAACGCAAGTTATGCGTGGTATTTGCCATGTTTGAGGATACAGTCATAAAAGGTTATTACACGCTTTCCAATTCCTCTATCCCTGCTGAATTGATGCCCGAAACGGTTAAAAAAAAGATGCCGGGCGCCTATAAAACACTCCCGGTAACTTTACTTGGCAGATTGGCAATTGACATGAAATTTAAAGGGCAGGGCCTGGGCGGCATCATTTTATTAGATGCCCTGAAACGAAGTTTCGACATAGCCAATAAAAGCTTAGGATCAATCGGCGTAGTGGTTGATCCTTTAGATGACGATGCCGTTGCATTTTATGAAAAATTCGGATTTATCCTTTTGCCCGATAGCGGCAAGATGTTCCTTCCTATGGCCGATATAGCGCAGTTGGGGTTGTAACAGGAATTGGTGTGCTAAACCCGCTATCCCTACACCAACAGGGTTGTTAATCTAAGAAATTTCCTTAAGTGCAGGTATTTGTTGGCAACAACACCCAGCAAAGCGCGGTAGTGAACACCGATAAGGGCGTAAAAATCTTGACGCTAACCACGCTGCACTTTTTTTTGACTTTTGAATTTTTCACTGTTTAATTGTTTTTTTAGGTGTTCAAGAGCGCTGCGCAGTTTTAACTTTTGAATTTAAAAATGGCGTTGCCTGCGGCCCGTGCTGTACGTTCATACTGCACAGGCCTTAGGCGCGGGCCGGTATCCACTGCCATCACTAACGCGGACTGCGGGTAGGGTTTGAGCTTTGTGCTTTACAACAATATCGTGATTTGCATGCGGTACACCCGGGCAATTATCGGGGGGCAGATGGAAGGGCATACGATACAATCGTCGGCGCTAAGAAAATTAATATTTTGAAAATAAGAAACTTGTTGTATGTTTGTACTATATGTATAGTACAATAGTATTTTAACATGATTAAATTTAAATTAGATCCTAAAACGGGTACCCCGTTTTACCGGCAGATAATTGACCAGATCACCTTTGGCATAGCTGCGGGAAACCTGAAAACAGGCGAACAATTACCCACTGTGCGTTCGTTGGCTGTGGATTTAAAAGTAAACCTGAATACGGTGGCCAAAGCTTACAAAGAGCTGGAAATTCAGGATATTTTAGAAACGCAGCAGGGTACAGGCACATTTATAAGCGAAATAAGGATACAGATAACCGAAAAGGAGCGAAGCGCCAAATTAAAAGAGATCTGTAACGAATTTTCGTCCATTGCATTCAGCTATGGTTTTTCGACCGACGACATTATTAATCAACTTAAAAAAAAATAATATGATAAGTAGTAAAAAGAATACCAAGTTGGGCGTTAACCCGATTGCAGCCGTGATATTTGTTGTGTTAACAGCGGGCGCTATTGGTTTGTATTATTTGGAATGCATTAACGCTTTAACCCTGGGGCTGTTGCTGATAGCTTCGTTGTTTTTGGCCAACTCGGTGCATATAGCAGATCAGTGGGAAAAGGCTATTGTTTTACGCATGGGTAAATATACCGGGCTACGTGGCCCGGGCTTATTTTTCACCATACCCCTGGTTGACAAAATAGATAATTATATTGATCAGCGGGTTAGGGTTACCGAGTTTAAAGCCGAGCAAACGCTAACCAAAGATACAGTGCCGGTAAATGTTGATGCCGTAGTGTACTGGACGGTATGGGACGTTGAAAAGGCCGCGCTTGAAGTGCAGGATTACGAGGTGGCTATTGCTTACATAGCGCAAACGGGATTAAGGGATGTAATAGGTAAACACGAATTGGCCGAGCTGTTGCAGGAACGGGATAAAGTGACGGATTTACTGCAACGGATACTGGATGAGCATACCAACCCCTGGGGCATAACCTGCCAGAATGTGGGCATCAAAGATATTGTTATCCCCCAATTATTAGCCGATGCCATGAGCAAGGAAGCCCAGGCCGAAAGAGAACGCAGGGCAAGGGTAATACTGGGCACCGCCGAAGTGGAGATTGCCGAAAAATTTGCGGTTGCAAGTGAACAATACATCAATAACCCGGTGGCCTTACACCTGAGGGGGATGAACATGTTGTTTGAGGGACTGAAAGAAAAAGGATCGATGGTGATAGTGCCAAGCTCGGCATTGGATTCCATGAACCTGGGCGCTATGGGCGGATTGATCTCCTTGGCAAAATCAAACGAACCCAAGCAGGATGTGTAAACATTCACAAAACTCGATGCTCAAGTAATTTCGCAGCCATCACTAACGTGGGCTGTCGGTAGGGTTGGAGGGCTGTGCTTTACAACGACATCGTGATTTGCATGCGGGTGCACAGGCTGGGATGCCTGCGGCAGCCGGAAGTGCTTGCTGCAGCGGCGTTATCCAAATATTACAATCAATAACAACAATCATTTTATTGTCCGGCCCTGTAAGCTCTTACTTCTTCGGTAATTTCATCAAGGTTGGGTTTTGGCCCGGCCTTGATACTTTGATTTATCTCCTGGGCCAGCTTACGGGCTTTAGTTTGATTTTGAATGGTTACACCTAACTCCTTCAAAAGCTGTTTAACCAAGGTGCTTTTCTGTTCCGGAACGTTTATAAGTAAAGTTTCCATAGAAACAAATTTAATGAATTTTTAACAATAAACCAGGCGTAGATTCGCGCATTATTATTGGTAAAGATACCGTTTGAGCACCAAATATGAATTTTTATGTTGATAGAAGCACCGCAACATTGCCCCCCTGTTGGTATTGCAGGCAACAAGACAGGGGTAGCCGAAAGAAAGATGGCGTTACGTAAACTTTAAAGCTTTTTACATGCCGAGCGAAAAGTGCTTGCGGTAGCTGGGTGTTTTTTACGCCGCCGCCTGCCTGTTGTATTTGTGTTTATAATCGACGGGCGATAAGCCGGTGAACTTTTTAAACACCGCCCTGAAAGCCTTAGCATCATTATAACCCACCTGGTACATTATCTCGTTTACATTTTTTGATGAGTTTTCCAGCTGCTTTTTGGCGGCTTCTATCTTCACCCGCTGAATGTATTCGGCCGGGGTGTTGTTGGTGGCTTTTTTAAAACGGCGTTCAAAATGGCGGCGGCCAATGGCAAACTGGTCGGCCAGGTCATCTACAGAAAGTTTCCCGGTGTAATTATGTTCAATAAATTCCTGTGCAAGCTTAATGGGTTCGTCCTCATGCTTTTTTTGCCCGTTAAACATGACAAATGGAGACTGGCTTTTCCGGTCGATCTCGATAGCGAAAAACTTAGCCGCCATAATGGCCAGTTCCCTGCCGGTATATTTTTCAATAATGTGCAGCAACAGGTTCCAGTAAGAACTGGCGCCGCCGCTTGAGTAAAGGCCGTCAATTTCGGTAATGATGGTACCATCGGTCATGGCCACTTCCGGGAACATGGCCCTGAACTCGTTGCCCGACATCCAATGCGTAGAGCACGATTTTCCGTTAAGCAACCCGGTAGATGCCAGCAGGAAAGCGCCAAGACAAAGGGAAGCCACCTCGGCGCCATTTTTATATTGGTTGATAATCCAGGGTACAAAATCCTTGTTCAGCTCAACCATGGCCTTCATATCGCCCGATAGCGCGGGGATAACCACCAGGTCGGTTTTTTTAAGGTCGCTTATCAGCACATCCGTATTAACCGCGAAAGCGCCGTTGTTGAGCGGTACCTGGGCGGTTAAGCCCACCAATTGAACCTCAAACGCGGGCTGTTTACCGGCGCTAACCAAAAATTGATTGATGGCGGTGAACATATACCGCGGATCGACGATTGCAGACGGGACGGCCTCATAGGGCACCAGTATCGAAATGTGTTTCATGTTGATCAAATCTAAGCAATCAAAAAATAAAAAGTCGCATTTACACCCTACAGATGTCAAATACGTGCAGTACTTATTTATTTACGCCACACTACCTTTGAATTAACAAAATCACCAACAAAAAAATATCATTATGGAAACTACAGTATCACCAATCACGGCGGCTACGCCTTCAAAATCATCGTTGTTAACCGGGCGTATCATCAGCGTTATCTGCATTTTATTCCTGCTGTTTGATGCTATCGCCAAAATCATGAGAGAAAGCCACTCGGTAAAAGGCACCATTTTTTTTGGCTACGGCGAAAACATGGTACAGGTAATAGGGGCTATACTCCTGGTTTGCACCATCATCTACATCATTCCGCGCACTGCTGTTTTGGGCGCTATTTTAATTACCGGCTACCTGGGTGGCGCTGTAGCTATTATGATGAGAGCCGGCCAGCCCGCCTATTTCCCTATAGTTTTTGGCGTACTGGTATGGCTAAGCCTTTACCTGCGCGATGGAAAATTAAAAAGCCTGCTCAACTTTGGCGGTAAGTGGTAAACCGGGGGAAACCGGCTTTAAAATAATTCGCGCAAAGACGCAAAGAAAATGACGCAAAGAAAAATAAGGAATTGCTTTGCGACTTAGCGCCCTGGCGCGAAAAATCAAAAAGCGGTTTCCCTAATAATATATAGCCTGTAAATAATAATTATAATAAAAAATGAGGGAGTTGGTGGCATCGGTAAATGTAACTTTAGATGGCTTTATGGCCGGGCCCGATGGCAGCCTTGACTGGCATTTTAAATACTGGGATGACGAATTGTGCGAAAGCCTTTGCCGGCAACTGGCCCGGGCAGATACCATTTTATTAGGTGCACGCACTTATGAAGCCTTTGCCAGCTACTGGCCCGCAAAAGCCAACGACCTGCTGATGGCCAAAGAAGATATTGTAATGGCCGAACTGATGAACCGGCACACCAAAGCGGTGGTATCCAAATCAATCCACCTTACCCCCTGGCGCAATACCATCCTGCTAAAAGGAAAGTTAAAAAAAGAGATAGACCAGTTAAAAGCCCAGCCGGGCCGGGATATCATAGTTTTGGGGAGCAGACAACTGGTATCATCACTCATGAAGCTAAACCTGGTGGATAGGTACGAACTTTGGGTGCACCCGGTAGTAATTTCTACCGGGAAACGTTTATTTCCCACGCTCAGCCATAATTTACAAATGCGGTTAACCAACACGCAGGTATTTTCGTCGGGCATTGTGCGTTTGAGTTATGGTTGTGAAAAAGCGGGTAAGCAGATGCATGTTGTTGGTTTGTCAGCATAAAACTTGTTATTTGTATATTTATAAGGGATAAAAACCGCTGTTCGAAGTTCCTGACTCCATCTACCGGGACGTGTAGTCTGCAGACCACACGCATAGTTTTGTGCGGTTGGGTATGGCATTTAATACCGACAAAAATTTATTAAATTCATCATTATAGTCAGAACTATAGACATAATCATTCGAAATCTTCAAATAGGGTAGTGAGCACCGGCAAGTGCCAAGCCGAAATTAAGATGGCGTTACGTAAACCTTAAAGCTTTTTACATGCCGATATTTGTTGGTGACAACACACAACAAAGCGCGGTAGGGGAAGACCAACAGGGGGCGAAATGATAAAAAATAGTATTTCCATGTTCATCTTGAATTTCTCCAACTTTTGGGAATGCTTTGCCAGACACTCTGTATGGAATTTCCCTTAACTCGAATTTTTTAATTAATAATTCATTAATATATTTTACTTTCTTAATGTGTTCGAATAGAGCATTCTCGTAAACGATTAAATCAGTGGTCATCTTTCAATTTTAATAAATTCTCCCGGCTCCTGCAAGCGTTTTTCGCCATTGGCGCAAGTCTTGTGGGTGGGCAAAGAGGGCAAAGGCTGACTTGTGACTTGAAGGATACCATAACTTACAACGACACCCGGATGCTTAAAACGTCTGGGTGTTTGCTATTCATTGATACCCGTTATCGGGTAATAACGTTGCTTTTATAACGGACATTATTTATATTTAAAGCATGAGCACCAAATATAAATTTGCCAATCCTGAAGGGATTTACTTTGTAACGTTTGCCGTTGTGGAATGGGTAGATGTTTTTACGCGTCAGGTTTACCGGGATATTTTAATAGAAAGCTTTAGGCATTGCACCAGGGAAAAAGGATTGGCCATCCACGGTTATGTGATTATGAGTAACCACGTTCATTTAATTATAAGCAGTAAAGGGATACAAAGTTTACCCGCAATTATGCGGGACATGAAAAAGTTTTCTTCGGTTAAAATCATCCAGGAAATAATTGGCAATCGGTCAGAAAGCAGGCGAAATTGGATGCTTCGGATATTTTCAGATGCAGGTAAAGCAAACGGGAACAACACTCACTATCAATTTTGGGAACAGGAGAACCATCCAATTGAATTACACCCGAATTCAAGTCTTTTTTCACAAAAATTGGAATATATTCACCAAAACCCCGTTAAAGCAGGTTTGGTTGCCGAAGCCGCAGACTATCTTTACAGCAGCGCCAGTAATTACCAGGAGAAAGGCGGCATACTAATGGAGGTTGAATGTTATTACTAATGACGAGCATTTACTAAGAAAGTCACAAGTCACCCTTCGCACCTCCAGCCCGCAAGACTTGCGCCAAAGAGAGGGGGTTTATTTCCCACGCTCAGCCATAATTTACAAATGCGGTTAACCAACACGCAGGTATTTTCGTCGGGCATTGTGCGTTTGAGTTATGGCTGTGAAAAAGAGGGTGAGCAGATGCATGTTGTTGGATTGTCGGCATAAAACTTGTTATTTGACGCCGATATTTGTTGGTGACGACACACAACAAAGCGCGGTAGGGGAAGACCAACGAGGGCGAGGCCCTATTTGAAAATCTTAATTTGGCAATGGAACAACGCGAAAACAAGCCCGAAAATAGCCATCAATGATTCAAGTAAAATCGAAAAACATGTGCTTTATTTCTAATGTCGGGTGTGTCGACAAGAATTGATCAAGGCCTGCTATTTTTGTAGCACTTAACGTGATGATTTCAGTGGCTCTTTTATCTTTAATCAATAGTTTGTTAACGCCATTAACATTGTCACTGATGTTTCCCTGCAATACGTAGCCAACCAAAAAACCACCATTGTATTTGGTAGATATATAATTATCTATACCCGTTTTGATATAGCGCCTTTTTAACGCAGAACTTTTAATCTTGAGATTTTTAGCTTCCATGTAATAGCGATATTCCATTGAAGATGTTACGGTCGTAAACCTTAAATCAATCCTTGCTGCCTGCTTCGAAAATCCTTTTACTTTAACTACCTTATTGTTCCTCAAACGGTTCTCTGTATTGGTAGCAATTTGCCATGCTAAACGTTGGGGATTATCATCTAAGAAATTATTTAAAACCTCGGTAATGTCTTCTTCGTCAAAAGTTAGCGTAATTGTTTTACTAATATGTGCGGCCTGGTATGCTTGAATGATTAAATTTAAACAACGAAATTCAAATTGTTGGCGTAAAATGTTGGCATATTTAATATTCAGTTGACCTAGCATTTTATTTCATATTTAAGATTTCTACGATCAGATCAGCTGCGTCTTCCATTGCCATTGTCAAACTCCAAAACCGTCGCTGATTCGGGCGAATGATAAAAATATCATCATCCTCGTAATAGGTTAATTTTTTTCTGAAATAAATATTGGCGGCCTGCTTTTGATATAGCTTTTTATCAAGGGCCTTTAATTCCTCATTAAGATCTTCTTTAGAAACACTCGCTGGTTTACCTTCATCGCTAAAGGTCAGTTTAAGAAGGGAAAGCGGGCTACTATGCTGTGAAAGGAACATGGTAGCATAAACTTTTAACTCGGTCTGATCCAAAAGATTATTTATCTCCGAGCAGATCATGTCAGCGTAAGGTTGATAATCCAATACTGGAAAAAGGGTTAGTGATTTCTCCTGTCTGTGAAATAGGTCCATGTTAATATTCACAATATCGTTTATCAAAATCTTGTCTCGTTCAGAGAGATCAAAGCTTCTTGCGATTAAGCTTTCGATATCATCATTAAATATCGAAGATGGCTTAGGCATTAAAAAAGGTTGCTTCCTAAATGATTCTACGTGATCAGCTAAAACTTTTTGATCTGTTTCATTGAGGTTAAATGGAATGGACAAATATTCATTTTTCATGATTTGCTCTCTTTCAATTCCATAAGATGAAATAGTCAGGAACAGAAAATAAGCGCTTAATTTGGAATTGAAATAGCCAACAAGTGTTTTTAAAAATTCAGCATTTTCAGAACTGCCATAGAATCCATATACACCATCTCTAAAGGAACAGTCCTTGTCCAGGTAAGATGCGCATATAGAGTTGTTTTCCAGACCCTTTTTTAAAACCATGTGTGGCGCTTTATAAGCAGCTAAATCGCCAAGCCTCCTGAAAACCTCAACCTTTTGAAGGTCATAAAGTGTTCTTACTTTATTAAAGGCTGTATAAAATTCGGTAGCCTTTTTCGTTTTAATCGACTTAACTATTGGCTTTAAATTATTTTCATTGGTATAATACCTGGTTATATGTTCAGCGTCTAAATAAGGTAATGACTCTAAATATTCGCTTCTGCTTGGTTTGTCCGAGCTTTGTGTCAGCAGTTGAAAACCAACGCCATTCTGGATATTTTTCTCCAAAAGAACTTCACCAATATCAGTAGATTTGGCAATTAACTTGTTAATCAGTTGCAGGTCATTTAAATTACCCCACATAGCAACTTTCCATATCTTAGTTTTGGGGTCTTTGCAGAGCTCTCTTGGTAAAAACTTGAGATCGGTTTTATCAATGACAATGCCCTCTAAAACATCCATTTTTACATAGGTTTTAGGTGCATAATATAAAATACGGTCATTGATAATTTTAGGTGCCTTGCTTTTGTATAATACGATACTGATTGGGCCAACGGCTGAGCCAAAAAGTTGTCCGCCAAAGTTTTGAGGCGCTTTTCTTAGAATCGAAAAATTAAATATTTTTTCGACATAGCACTCATTGAATAACCACTTCCTGAAATTCTGATAAGTTGTACCGCCATTCGTTAAAACTTTAGTATTGAATATCAAAGCGATATCACCGTTTGGCGATAATAGTGTAGCCTTGTGAATAAACGGAAGAACCATTTCTTTGGCAAATCCATATTGATCACAGTAATTGCGAAGCGTGTCGGTTAGCTTTCCGATACCAAATGGCGGGTTGCCCAGGATTAGGTCGAATTTTTTACTTTCAATCTCGGGGTTAACCGCGATCGTATCTCTGCAAAAAAGATTATGTCCTTGTTCTTTTAATGTCTGATCTTCGGGATCGTTTATCAGATTGGGCAGTTCTTTTTTTTGCCATAAAGTTTTTGGATTTAGATTCTCCAGTAAAGCAAGGTACAAACTAAAAGCAGCGACTTTTACAGATTTTGGGTCTATCTCGATGCCAAAAATGTTATCTAAAAGAAGTTTTTTTAATACGGTATAATCGGTGAGTTTTTCGTTTTTATTTTTTTCATACCTTTTAATCAGTCTTTTGAAACTTTCTACAAGAAAAATTCCAGACCCACATGCAGGATCAAGTATTTTAATTTTGTATTCCGTTTCGCCACCGTTAATCGGCAATTTCTCATTTAATATTAATTCTACAAGTGATGGCGGGGTATAAAACGTCCCTGTTTCTTCCTTTTCTTTTAAATCAATTTCTGACAGGAAATTTTCGTAAATCTCGCTTAACAGTTCGATCTGTATGATATTAAAGTTAAATAATCTCCAGTTATCAAAAAGTGTTGTTTGCTCGGCACTCTCATACCCATTGATGAAGCATCTTTTAATCGCCTCTAAATGAGAAGGTTTAACTGATTCCTTTTCATTGGCACTGACCGAAAATAAATTTCCTTTAAAGTGCGTTTCTAAACCCTCAAATAACTTATAGGTAGCATCAACATCCGGAAGTATGTCAAAATAACTTTCAGCGTTTACCTTTATATTTTGATAAAAATTGGCATCAGTGGCGTCTCTGTCTTCCAAAAACAGCAAAAATAAAGAACGCATGATTAATTTATGGATTAAATCAATATTCCCTAATCCATTTTGCTGGAGTTTTTGGGCAACATTAATCAGGCTATTGACCAAATACTTATCAACCCGACGTTGTAGGTTGATTTTCTTTTTGACAGCGTTCGCATCTTCCAGATTCCATATCACACCGGTATCGATTGCGATTCGTGAGAAAATATTATTTAAGGTTTTAAGCTTTTCTTTATCCGTCTTTGAGCAACGGTATAACTCTATTTTTCTCGTTTCCCTTTCAATATCCGTAAGACTGTCCGATAAATAAACCGGCCTTTCTACACAATTATAGATACGAATCTCGAAGTCTGATATGATATAAAGCTGTAATACCTTTTTAAAGTTCCAGACCTTATGATGAATATTAATTATTTCTTTCAGATTAGTGTCTGAAAAATCTGCAACGTGCTTGATAAATACCGCAGGAAACTCATCGCAAAAATATACCTGATCAACTCCAAATGTTGTGGCGAGTTGAATAATATCCCTCTGATAGTCAGATATATGTAAATTTTCATCTGCAGTTGATACAGCTCGGCCAAAATCTAATTCACTGATAAAAAAATCTTTATCCATTTTTAGTTAAAAGATGTTTACCAAATGAAAACCACTATTTAAACCCATATATGCATTAAACATAAGGTAATTATTAGTAATTTCTTAATAATCGCTTTGTAAATTTATGCTAATATTATTAGTAATTCAAAATTTCTTGTAAATAATTATATGAGTATTAAGCAATTTCTTAGCTGCAAATTGTTTACCAACTGACTATGAGTTGTCTCTTTAACTGCGTGGCTAAATTTAAAGAGTTAATTAAATGTAATTGTGCCCCTTTTTGGCTTGTGTGGCTGATTGTGAAGTAGAGGACTTGTGACTTATTGAAAGACAAGACAATATCATAAAGCAGATTAACCACACCTCAAAGCCCATACACAAGACCTGCACTAAATTGGATGGGCTATGGAAAACATCACGGACATGGTGCAATATCATCCGGCTACCGCAAGTATTTCCCTCTGCCGCAGGCTAAGCCGCAGCTGTACGTTTTGCAGGGCCAAATGGTGGCGGGAAAAGTACGCTTTCTGCTTACCTACCAAACCTGTTTTTGACAGCAACGCCGCCCTTACCCCTTCACATAATGCAACCCAACACATCCCGATTTAAAAACTTTGGAATCCACCAGTTTCCAGTTTAGGTTTTCCGGCAGCGGGAAATCATCCATCAGCTTTTTTCCTTCGCCAACAATTACCGGGTGAATTACTATATGAATTTCGTCGACCAGGCCGAGCGCCATGAGTTGCGAACGCAGGCTTACGCCGGCGATGGAGATTTTTTTGCCAGGCTGCTGTTTCAGGTCCAGGATTTCGGCTTCCAGGTTGTCGCGCACAATGCGTGTATTGCCTTCCACGCTTTGGAGGGTGCGCGAAAAAACAATTTTATCAACGTCGACAACGGTTTGCGCAAACGCATTGCCCGCTGCCGTTCCCGACTGGGTTTTGGCCACCTCGGTCCAGTACGGAACTATCAAATCGTACATTTTACGTCCGTATACCACCAGGTCTACGTCGTGCGCCAGGTCGGCAAAATATTGGTGAATTTCTTCATCGCCATTAAATTTGGTGTGTTCGTAACAGCCATCTATACTGATATTCATGCCAAAAGTTACAGTTCTCATGGGGTTGGTTTTAGTGTTAATTTTTATGACCGATTTTGCTAAATAAATATCAAAAATAAAATACGGCATTCATAGCGGTGAGGGCCAGGTGCGACAAAAAAGAGGCGTTTAAGGCAAAGGCTATTGTTTGTTTATCCGGCTTATAAGGAACGAAGCAATTTCCGAACGCTTGTTTATCCCCGTAAAAAACCGAACACCTTGTGGTAGTATCAAGACCTGGGTTGTAACCGCCCCGCTAAAAATCTTGATACTTGCGACTTGATACTAAAATCTTGCTACTAAATTCTACATTTGCACCATGAGTAAGTTATGGCAAAAAACCACTAATGTAAATCAGCTGGTAGAGGATTTCACCGTAGGTAAGGATAGGGAGTTTGACCAGGAAATGGCCGCCTTTGATGTACTGGGCTCTCTGGCCCACACCCGTATGCTTGAAAGTATTGGCCTGATGGATAATGCTGATCTTGAGCTTGTTCAGCGCGAGCTTAAAGCCATTTATGCCGATATTGAGGCCGGTAATTTCACCATCGAAGATGGGGTAGAGGATGTACACTCGCAGGTAGAAATGCTGCTTACCCAACGCATTGGCGATGCCGGCAAAAAGATCCATTCCGGCCGCTCCCGCAACGACCAGGTGCTGGTCGACCTCAAATTATTCTTCCGTCACCAGCTGCAACAGGTAGTTGAGGAAACCGAAATCCTTTTCCGCCAGTTGATTACACTAAGCGAGCAGCATAAAGACGTGCTGCTGCCGGGCTATACCCACCTGCAGGTGGCCATGCCATCCTCGTTCGGCCTCTGGTTCGGCGCCTATGCCGAAAGCCTTGCCGATGACCTGGAACTGGTGCTGGCTGCTTATAAAATCACCAACAAAAACCCCCTGGGTTCGGCAGCCGGTTATGGCTCGTCGTTCCCGCTTAACCGTACACTAACTACCCAGTTATTAGGATTTGATAGCCTGAATTACAACGTAGTATACGCCCAGATGGGTCGCGGTAAAACTGAGCGGATCATCGCCCAGGCGTTATCGAGTATAGCAGCTACTCTTGCCAAAATGGCTATGGACCAAGCGCTTTACCTTAGCCAGAACTTTGCCTTTGTAAGCTATCCCGATACGTTAACTACCGGCAGCAGCATTATGCCCCACAAAAAAAACCCGGATGTTTGGGAAATTATGCGTGGCAAATGCAACCGCCTGCAAGCCCTGCCCACCGATGTGGCCATGATGACCACCAACCTGCCATCCGGCTATCACCGTGAGCTGCAATTGCTTAAAGAACTCCTGTTCCCCGCCTTTGCCGACCTGAAGAAATGCCTGCATATGGCCACCTTCATGCTCCAAAACATAACAGTGAATGCTGATATACTAAAGGATCCCAAGTACGCCTACCTGTTTAGCGTTGAGGAAGTTAACCGCATGGTATTAAGCGGAACACCGTTCCGGGATGCTTACAAACAAGTGGGCTTAGCTATAGAACAAGGCGATTTTAACCCTGATAAAACTGTAAACCATACCCACGAAGGCAGTATAGGCAACCTGGGTAACGAGCATATAACCGCTGCATTTGATAAGCTGCTGACTAACTTTGATTTTGGGAAAGTTGAAACGGCAATAAAGGGATTAGTAAAGTAATAATCGGTGAAATCAGTCTACAAATCAGTGTAATCCTAAAAATGAACGGACAAAACAGAAGCGACATATACCCCGGACTGGAAGTGAATATCATCCTTAAAAAAGACCAGCGTACCGGCACCCTTACCCGCGGCATTGTGAAAAGGCTGTTAACCAGTTCTTCATACCATTCACGCGGCATCAAGGTACAACTGGACGACGGCCAGGTTGGCCGGGTAGCCTGGATTGTTGATGATGAAGATTAATTCATAGTTTCTACACAATTGTTTATCATATTTGCCTTGTACTTAATATAGTATAACTCAATATGCCGGCAAGCGCCCCTCGGAAATCAAGATTATGGTTACGGTTAGATACTCATCACCGTTTATTGGTGTCGTTCATTGTAGCTACAGCTACCCTGGCTTTTATTTGGGGGCGTTTTAGCATACCAGCAGCAGTATTGGTTACCTGGTCGGCATTTGGGTTGAGCGTTATAGTGATGGATTGGGTAATCATCCTGTCGTCGCACCCGAAGGAGGTTAGGCGGATAGCCAAAATTGAGGATTCCAGCCGGGTATTGATATTTGCATTCGTAATTATCGCGTCTGTTATCAGTTTGCTGGCGATCTTCTTCCTGCTTAAATCATCTAAACAGCTATCTCCCGCAGTAGTTACAGGGCATGTATTGTTGGGAATGACGTCGGTAATCATTTCCTGGATATTGGTGCATACCATATTTACCCTGCGTTATGCCCACATGTATTACGCCACAGATACCGACGGTGATAACAAGATCAAACCTTTGGGCGGACTGCAATTTCCAGGCGATGAGAAGGGTTTTGAGCCTGATTACCTTGATTTTGTATACTTCTCCTTTGTGTTGGGGATGACTTTCCAGGTATCGGATATCGAGATCTCGTCCCGGCAAATCCGCCGGCTGGCATGGATTCACGGGATGATATCTTTTGCTTTTAATACCGCTATTGTGGCATTAAGCATTAATGTGATTTCGGGACTGGTATCAAACTAAAATAAACCACCTGGCGGATCAATGAATTTGGGGCGAAGTAAATTTGTGCCAAGGGCCGTGTTTAATTTTTTGGTTACATAATCCGACAGTATGGGTGAAAACCGTTCATCATGCTGATGCATAAAGAACCAAACCGATTTTAAACCCTCCTGCTGCCATTTTTTTATCCTTTCTACCCACATATCCAGGCGGGCTTCATCAATGCTGTATTCGCCTATTTTATCAGTACAGCCCACAAACCGGATAAAGGCATGAGGTGTAGGTAAACTCATGTGTATTACGTCCCGGCGTCCGGAGGCATCGGTTATTACGGCGCCAATATTAAGATCGCGGAACAGGCTGAATACTTTGTCGCTGTTTTCCTGTTGGGCAAACCATTCTTTATGCCGCAGCTCTACAAAAACGGGTACATCTTTGGGCAAAGCTTCCAGGTATGCTTTCAGTTCGGGAAAGCTTTTAGGGGTGTAGTTATCGCTCAATTGCAAAAATAACGGCCCAAGCTTTTCGCCGAAAGCCATGATGCCTTCATAGTAAGTTGTAGTAATATCATCGGCATTTTTTAACCTGCGGATGTGGCTGATACTCTGCGAAAACTTGGGGCAAAATTTAAAATTGGGGTTGCTTTGGGCTTTGGCTTTCCATTTGGCAATGGTATCGGGGCCATAAACATTATAAAAGGTGGCGTTCAGTTCGATGCAATCGAAATGTTTTACGTATTCATCTAAAAAATTAGCCTCTTTGGTTTTTGGCGGATAGATTTGCCCGATCCACTCCTTGCGGCCCCATTTGGCACAGCCAACGTGAACCTGTATCGGTTCATTTTCTTTAGCCGTAGCTAATACCGTAGTTGTAAGTTCTGTATCGGGCGGAAGTGTAAAATCTATTAAGGGTAATTCTTCGGGTGCTACTTTGCCAAATTCCATAGTAAGCTTATTGGTGAACGGTTGGGCTAAGTTAGAAAAAGTTGAAATAAAAGTCTGGTAGTACGGCGTATATCGTGCGCAGAGTTTAACTCAATCAACAACTCACCCAATCAACCACTCTCTATTACCCCAACAAATCCACCTTAAACAATGGCTTAACCCTTTTTTTACTCGCCTGCTCATAAGCATACCCCAGCTTAATAATATCGCCTTCTTTCCAGGCGGTGCTGAAAAATGATAAACCGACAGGCAAACCATGCAACAATCCCATGGGTACCGTAATATGCGGATATCCTGCCATGGCAGCCGGGCTGGAGAAACTAAAGCCGTTATCATAATCGCCATTTACCAGGTCGACGCAAACTGCCGGGCCGTTGGTAGGGCCTATGATGGCATCCAGCTTGTTATCGGTTAAAATCTTATCTATCGCTTTGCGGGTGCCGGCATTTGTTTGCTTTACGGCTTTTAGGTATTCTTCGGTATTTAAGTCGCCTTTGGCCTGGGCCAGTTCAAGGGTTTCCTGTTTAAAAAATGGCATCGCTTTGGCGTCGTTTTGCTTGTTATAGGCAATTACATCGGCCAGGGTTTTTACTTTGCTGTTAGCGTTGCTTAAATACTGGTTTAGCCCATCTTTAAATTCATATAATAAAACCGGGAACTCGCTTTTGCCAATATCTTTCAGCTCTTTATTCAACTCAACTTCAATTACGGTAGCGCCTTTGCTTTCCAGGGTTTTAATAGCGTCTTTTAGTAAGGCCACCATGGCAGGGTTGCCCTCCAATGCCGATTTTTCGACCCCGAGGCGTTTGCCCTTTAAGCCGTCGGCATCTAAAAATTTGGTGTAATCAGCCTCGGCCTTGCCTTTGCCGGCCAGGGTAAAACTATCTTGTGGATCAACCCCTGCCAAACCCCCTAAAAAAATAGCCGCATCCTTAACCGTGCGGGCCATAGGGCCGGCCGTGTCCTGGGTTTTAGAGATAGGGATAATCCCCGACCTGCTCCACAGACCTACCGTTGGTTTAATGCCCACCAGCCCGTTTACTGATGATGGCGATACTATCGATCCATCGGTTTCGGTACCTATGGCTATGGTGCATAAGTTGGCCGCTACGGCGGTCCCCGAACCGGCGCTTGATCCGCTGGGGTTACGGTCGAGGATGTAGGGGCATTTGGTTTGCCCGCCCCGGCTGCTCCAGGCACTGGTTGAATGCGTTGAACGAAAATTGGCCCACTCGCTTAAATTGGTTTTTCCCAGCAACACAGCACCGGCCTCACGCAGTTTATGTACAATAAAAGCGTCCTGTTTGGCATAGTTATCACCCAGCGCCAGCGAGCCGGCTGTGGTATGCATATTATCGCCGGTATTTATGTTATCCTTTATCAGCACTGGTATGCCATGTAAGGGGCCGCGTACTTTGCCTTTCTCCCGCTCTTTATCCATGGCATCGGCCATATTTAAAGCATCCTTATTTAATTCAATAACGGAGTTTAGCTTAGGGCCATTCTTGTCAATTTCATCAATTCGCTTCAGGTAAAGTTCGGTAAGCAGGCGCGATGTATATTGTTTGGCCTTCATTTTTTCCTGCAAATCTGTTATGGTAACTTCCAGGAGCTCAAACAGGTCGTCTTTGCTGTCTGTAGCGGTGGTATCCGGTTTCTTATCGTCTGCCGCCGGCTGGCTGCATGATGTGGCAACTAATGTTGATAACGTAAGGCCAGCTAATGACCCTGTTTTAAGAAAATTTCGTCTGTGCATAACCGGTTGTTGAAAAGCATCTACAAATAACAAAATATTTGTGGGATAAAAAATTATCAACCTAAAATGTTACACCATGTATTTGCGTACAGCCGGTTTATGCGCAGACGGTTAGCAGTTAACGTTTGGTATACAATTAACGATAACATGCGGCCGATGCGTTTTCAGACTGGATGGCCACACCTTGCTTAAGCTGGGGCATTACTTTTTTAATGTGCTATGCACCAACTTGCCGGTGCCATCAACCTTGCCGGTATAAGTAAGCCCTAATATGCGTTTTATCAAATTAAATACATCCACATTTTCAAAAGCCGGTATTTGAGTATGCGATTTAAATGCCGGGCCCCAGGCTAAAAATGTGGCGTGCATATCTTTTATTTTATGTGGATTATACCCGTGCCAGCCGATATTAATTTTTTTGCTGTACAGGTTAAATACTTTTGGATAATGGGGTATCAGTAATATATCGCCAATGCGGTTATGCCAATCATCGGTTTTGCCGTAGTGCATGCTGGCGGGCATATTGGTTTTCAGGTATACATCATAATCTGTTGCGGCTGCTTTTAGGTTTTGATAGGCGGCCGGGATATCAGTAGCTTTTTTTGCATACAGTTCAACCAAAATGCCATCGCCTGATATGATGAATTTGGAGGTATCGATAGCTGCCGGGATGCCAATTGGATTCTCTTTGTCCACTTTGGTCATCCCGTGATCTGATACAAAAACAAAGTTCACTTTAAGGCCGGTAGTCTTTACTGCTTTATTAAGTTCGTTCACAGCCGAATCCACAAAACGCACCTCGTGTGCTGTTTCAGGGGCATCGGGTCCGTATACATGACCGGCATGATCAACCTGCGGAAAATAGAATGTAATTAAATGCGGCCGTTTTTCTGCAGGCAGGTTAAGCCAGTTAACCACTGTTTGTATGCGGTTATGAATGTCAATCTTTTCGTTATAGTTGTAATAATAGGTTGGCAATACGTTTTGAATCGCGGCTTCGGATGCAACCCAGTAAAAACTGGCCGAAAGCATATGTTGCTGCTCGGCCAATACCCATAGCGGCGCGCCGTAATACCATGAGCCATCTTTAACCTTATCCTTTTTGCTCATCGAATAAGAATCTTTACGATCACGATCATAAAAAGTATTGTTAACCAGGCCCGAGTGCGAAGGGTATAAACCGCTTACCAACGCGTAATGGTTAGGAAACGTAACCGAGGGATAGGATGGGATCATCGAAGCCGCTTTAACGCCTTGTGCACTTAACGCCAGCAGATTTTTAGCCCGGTATTTTTCGGCATAATCATACCTGAAACCATCAGCAGAAATTAATATGACATAAGGTTTTTTTTGCTGCGCGATGCTGTTTTTACGGCCGGGGATTACTTGCTGCGATGTATCTACCTGGGCAAATAACCGGGTTGAGAATTGGATTAATATAAATAGGAGAGTGAATTTTTTCATGAGCGCCTGATAAAATTCAAACATATGAAAACAGTGTTATGGAGATGATAACCGGCGGTAAAGATTTAGCTACATTGATTAGGCCATTTAAGATTAAGTCATCGTGCTTCATCACCAGCTTCCATTTCTACGTTTAAGGTTGTGAAACTGCCGCTGTTGCAGAACAACGGGCTTGTTTTACTGTATAAATGCCATTACAGTACATAAACAGCTTTAATTTAAAGTAACTTCAAATTTAAAAACATAAACACTTCCTGATGATGTTAAAATGTCTGATCAAAATATTACTCCCGGCCATTTTAACGATAGCTTTGTTGGGCTGCGGCCATGGCAAACAGGTATTTAAAAGCGATTGCAATGACGATTTCTCGCCCGTTTATAAGCGTGTTCCTTTTACCGAACTGGTAAAGAACCTTAAAAAGTACGATAGGCAATATGTAGAGGTTACGGGTAAATATATAGAAGCACCGGAGCAATCGGCCTTGTTTAATGATAACTTTTTTGCCGATCACTCGGCAGGGCATGCCATCTGGATAAATTTTAACCCCGACTGCCCGCTTTATTTAGAGGGAACGCGTATCGGCCTTTTCCAATATAATAATGGCCAGTTTACCCCAATAAATAATAAGCATGTAACCATAAAGGGGCGGGTTGATGCCCACGATACAGGGCATTTAAACCAATACAAAGGTGCAATAGAGAGGATTAGTTATATCGATTTATAACACAGCCTTGCCAGACATTATTTTAATATAATTAAAACAATGTCTTAAACGACCGTCATTGCGAGGTACGAAGCAATCCCCGACATGCTAAGTCCCACATAGTTCGGGATTGCTTCGTGCCTCGCAATGACGGTGTTTTAATATTGATAATCAATGGCCTATAAATGTGTCATTATAAGGAACGAAGTAATCAATGATATAGTTGTTGTGATGCTCTCAAGCCAACACGTCATCCTCATTTTTTTAGGTTTTAACTGATGGATACTCACAACGACGCATGGATATGCTTCATTGAAGTATAAAAACATCAATAAATCATTTTTAGATAGCTTCTAAAGCGTTCTTTTAAATCTCCAGTTTTAAACCATCATAAGCCAGCCGGATATTGGGTGGCAGCTCGGCCGATATATCCTGGTGTTTGCCCAGGCGGTGGCTTATATGGGTAAGATAAGTTGTTTCAGCGCCAATTTCGATGGCAAAATCAATAGCCTCATCGAGCGTAAAGTGCGAGATATGGGTTTGCTTTTGCAGGGCATTGATCACCAATATTTTTGAGCCTTTTATTTTTTCTTTTTCGGCCTCTGATACGGTTTTGGCGTCGGTGATATAGGTAAAATCATTTATCCTGAAGCCCAGTACCGGCAGCAGGTAATGCAGAACCTCGATGGGGATAAATTTTACGCTGCCAATATTAAAAGGATCTAAACCGATAGGGTGCACAGTGACCTGCGGAATACCCGGATATCCTGTACCATCAAATACGTAAGGGAATTCGCGGGCAAGCGCGCGCTGTACCCTGAAGTCGGCGTAAACATCTACAGGGCCTTGCTGAAAATAGTTAAATGCCCGGATATCATCCATCCCGGCAATATGGTCTTTGTGTTCGTGGGTATATACAATGGCATCTAAACGTTTTACGCCTGCACGCAACATCTGGTACCTGAAATCGGGACCCGAATCAATAACAATGGTTTTATCTTCGGCTTCTATTAAAATGGAGGTGCGTAAACGGTTGTCGTATGCATCGGCAGATGTGCACACCTCGCACCCGCAGGCAATAACAGGTACGCCCTGCGATGTTCCGGTACCTAAAAATGTTATGGTCACAGCTGCAATTTTGTTTGTTTGATGTCCTGTAAAAATGCAACCTGTTTGTCATCCAGCAATCTAAAATCCACTTCCAGTTCGCGGAGCAGTTCAACCAGGGCCAGAATTTTACTTTCCAGGTTCGAAAACCGGTTTACAATTACCATGCGGCTGTTTAATAACAGGCATGCCCCGGTTTTAAAGTTGCCTTTCTCATACCGCACCTTGTAGCCTGCTGTTTTGAGCAAAATCTCCAGTTTTTCGAGTGTATGATTGGTAGCGGGCAGCATTATTTCAAAAGTAGTAAATTTATGCGGATGTGCGGATTGCAGATGTGCAGATTTCAGATTTCAAATGTGCAGATTTCAGATGTGCGAATTTTAGATGCGCAGATGCAAAAGCGTAGAGTGCGAAACAAGTGAAATATTAAAAATTTTATTAGCTAAGAGTCAGTGACTTAAGAATTGGCATGCTTTGAAAACCGCAACAGCACATCCGAAATTTGCCTATTAGTTTGCCCGCTATTCCATCTGCACATCTGAAATCTGCATATCTGCACATTAATTAATTCCCATCTGCACATCAATCAATTCTGTATCAGCTTATACTTTCCTGATTTGATTAGTTTTTGTTGTTCGGCCGAGAATTGTGTGCGGCCGCCAAAATCCTGTACCCAGTAGGTTTTATATTCGGCTACGCCAACCTCTTTAAAATCGGGGTTCATGAGGTTTCGGCAATGCCCTTCGCTTTTAAACCAGCCATCCATTACTTCGGCTATACTTTGCTGGCCCTGGGCAATGTTTTCGCCTATGGTAAAGCTTTTAAACCCTTTAAACTTATAGCCTGCCAAAACTATCCTGTCTTCCATGTTGCGGCCATCTTTGCTGGTATGGCTAAAGTAGCCGCGTTTGGCCATATCTTTTGCGTGGGCGGTGGCGGCATCAAACAATTTATCGTTCCAGGTTAGGGCAGGGGCCGGCGGGAAATATTTATCGCCGCAATTGCATCCCTTTGTACGGGTTTGGTTTATCCGGTTTAAAAACTCGCTTTTAAATTGTTCGGTTTGCCCGTAGGCTTTACCGCACATTAATAATATGGCAGCTAAATATATAGTGCGTAAAAATGATTTAGTCATATACTTATCAGACAAACAAAATTGAATGAGGTTTAGTATGTCCTAACAGAGAAATTTGCTTTTTGTTGGTGCGGCCTTGTATGCGGATAACAGTGGTCTGCTTAGGGCTGTCCAAAAACGAAGATTATTTATTGCCGTTGACTTTAGTCAACGGTAAAAGCAAAGTCCTATCACGGGCTTTAGCCCAATTATTTAAGCGAATTTTGGCTAAAGCCTCCCTTCTTTTGGTCATTATTCCGTTGACTAAAGTCAACGACAATGATTTTTATATATAATAAATAATCTAAATCAAATTTAGGTGCTTCTTAGGGCTTGTTGATGGTTGTATTACTACCGCGGTTTCCTGGGCCTTATACGCCGCCGGCTTCGCTTTTTACTCCGCCAGTAATAAACCATTACAGCTGTTGCCATTACCGCAAGGGCAACAATAAGTGTTACAATGAGACTGTATGCCTTGCCGAGGCGAGCTTGGAGCCGCGTTTGAAGCTGGAGGTATATACTTTTTTTTTGACGATGACAGAGTCTTGCTTTTTGATCTGAACAGAATCTTTTTTGCTGAGCATCGCCAATTTGCTTTCCTCTGTTTTCTGGATGCTGTCGTCTAAAAATTCATGTCGTTTTATGGCTACGGCTGCTTTGTCGTAATTTTTCATGTGCCGGTACAAATTAGCGTAGGCTACCTGTACCGCCGATTCATTCCTGGGATCTTTATTTTTTACCGCTATTTTTAAGGCTTCGTTTAAATCGCCCATGGCAAGGGTGTAATCTTTGATATCGCTTTTTATAGCCGAGAGCTCGATTAATGATGTGATGATATTAGGAATATCATGTTTTAAACGGGATATGGTGTTTGATTGCAGTATGAACCACTTGGCCTGGCTGTAATTATGCTGAGACCTGTATATTTTTGACAGGTTGTTGTAACAAGTGCGCAAACCTAAAGAATCGTTCATGCCGGAGTATACGTGCAAAGCAAGCATCGAATAGTTTAACGCTTCGTTTTTGTAATAGTGCCTTAAGTTTCTGTTGCTAACCGTATCGTAATGCATGTATTCCTGCGCAATCGCGTTGTAGATAGGGCCTTTTAATGAATCGCTTGTGAGTTGTAATTTTTGCTTAAGGCTATCCAGGTCACCAGCGTAAGCTGATAATTTGGATCCGGCTAAGAACGTAAAGATGAGGCAAGTAAGCAGTTTCTTCATATAGGGCTTATCGAATATACCAATATATTTAATATATACTTAGTCAAATAATGTGCCCGGTTAGCCGGTTTTACCGCTTAGCAGACGGGCTGATTAAAAATTATTGGTTTTTGAGCCTGAATGGCACTTTTTAGGTTAAAACCAAGCGATGTTTTTTTTTTAACAATTGGCGGGCTTTTTTTGCACATTGCATTTGGTACACAAAACTGGACAGGATTTAAGCCCGGTATTAGTATTATGTACTAAACAATAGTCTGTTCATACCGGGTGATGAAATGTTGTAATGCCTTTGATCGCGCCAGCGAAAAATTGAAAAGGAAAATGCCGATAGAGGCGCAGGTGATACCTGCCAGCACATCAAGCACATAGTGGTGGCTGGCATATACCGCGGTAAACCAGATGCCCAGCATTACCACAGCAAAAAATAAGTTTGATTTACCCAGGCGGTTTTTAATACCGTAGTATAAAACAATAACCGGGTACGATGAATGTAACGATGGCATAGCCGCGAATACATTTGAGCCTTTGGCATAAATGGACTTAAAAACGCCGGCATGAAAAAAGGCATCAAACTTAGCCAGCCCGGCGGTATTGCCCTGGGTTAGGGGATGAAATTGTAAGCCGTGATATTGTACATACCAGGGTGGGGCCGCAGGGAAGGCATAATAAACCACAAAGCCCAATAAATTAACCAGCACAAAGGTGAGTGAAAATTTGAGGAACTGTTTTTTGTTTTTAAAAAATAAAAAGGTTGCAAAAGCAAGTGGTACAGGTATCCAGCATAGGTAAAATATGCCTGCCATAACATCAATAACTGTATTACCGTTTATGCGCCAATATTCATTTGGTGTAAGCAGACTGCCATTGTAGTGGATGCCGAACAGGCGTTTTTCGAAATTATAAATATCGGCTATATGTACCGCGTTGAAATTATAATTAGGAAAAGCCTTCATATAATCAAATATGATCCAGTAAACGATGAAGATACTGAAGCCGAGAATAAATTTACGCGTAACAGCCGAGGCGTAAAAAAGGGAATTAAATATCAGCACAAGCGTAAGCTCGTCACTTTTGTAACCAATTAAAAAGTAGGAGAGTACTAAATACCCTATTGAAATGAGCGTAACAATAAGTACTGTTTTGGTATTGATTGTTACACCGTTGTGAGCAGCAGTATTCACCTTATTTTTTTAAGAATCCCGAACGGAATATTTTATCCCACAGCGGCGAGCTAACTCCGTAACCCCTGTCGGGATCCTGGTAGTGGTGCAGCATGTGGTGTTGTTTTATTTTTTTAAACAGGCCGCTTTTAAAGTTAAAATGATGCATAGCATAATGCGATATATCATAAAACAGGTAGCCTAATATAAAGCCCGGGAAAAAGCCAAAAACATTATCGGCGGGCAATATCCATTTAAATAAAAAGTAAAAGCCGGTGGCCAGCGGAATGCTCAACGATGGTGGCAATACCAAACGTTTGGCATCGCTTGGGTAATCATGATGCACACCGTGCATAATAAAATGCAGCCTTTTTGCCCATTCCCAGTTTTCGTTGGGTTTAAGGTGAAAAACAAAACGGTGCATAATGTACTCGGTAATTGTCCAGACGAACAAGCCTAAAATAAACAGCTCGGTGTATTTTATAAAACCAATACCTGCGTTAAAAGTCAGGTAGGTTGAATAAATGATAACCGGTACAAAAATATACAAGGGTACAGTATAATGCACCTTTGATAAACCCTCTAAAAAGTTACTCTTAAACATCCTCACAGATTCCTGTGAGTTAGATACATAATTTTTTTTTGCCATAATATATCAGGTTTAAAATTTTTGACGATTTCTCTGCCTGTTATTTAATCTTTTATATTGATTTGATTTGCGCCGAAGCCGCAACCAGCTTAGCTGCGAAAGTACGATATTTTAACGGGGTCTCAAGGCCGTAAAATCCAAGTCGACGATTATCTGACGAAGACCAAGTTTAATTAGATACCTCGGCGAAATAACTAATCCGCTTTATAAGTTCAAACTCACCACTCACTATTCACCACTCACCACTTACGAGCCTTCCTGTTGTTTTATCAGGGCTCTTTTTGCTTCCCTTAACCGGTTAAAGGCTGTAATATTAGTTAGCACAGCCAGCAACACCAATGGGAAGGTAAAGATTGATATAGGCTCAAATATGTGAAACTTAATTCCCGGTACAAACAATTTGTAATTGCCGCCAATATACTGGGCTACAATACCGCTTATTAACGCGCAAACACCGATAGTAACTACACGCTCGGGCCGTTGCATTAATCCGCCTTTCACTTCAACACCCAAACCTTCGGCACGCGCCCTTACATAACTTACCATCATAGAACCGATGAGCGCTATAAAGGCAGCTATCGAACTTATAAAATAGTGGTGCCCTACCAGGTAATAACATATACCCAGGAACATGATTAATTCGCTATAACGATCAAGTACCGAATCGTACAGTGCGCCAAAAGTCGATTTCATATTGCCTAAGCGGGCTACCTGGCCGTCAAGCATATCAAACAAGCCTGCAAACAATATTAAACCGCCTGCCCAGCCAACGTAACGCAAATCGCCGCGGTTACCTTCTTCGGCACCTAAAATAAAAATGGCTGCAACACCTACATTCAGCACAAAACCAATTGATGTAACCGCGTTTGGTGTTAACCCAACCTTGATCAGAATTTTCACAACGGGATCAATCACCCGGTAAATACCTAACTGCAGGTTTGTTCTAAGCGATATTTTTTGTTCCATTTTTGTAATAGTTTGATGTACAAAATTAAAAATCAAATTTAATTCTGGTGCGTATACCCCAATTTGCTACATTCGGATGATCAAGATAATTAAACCTTTGCACAAAATCAACACGAATTAGCTTAAATATGTTTTCGATACCAACGCTTCCTTCAACATAAGGCGTGCGGCCTAATGAATAAGTAAGCGGCACTCCATTGGCATCAACCGGTAGCTGGTACAATGATGGGTGGATCGATGGATTATTGCCATCGCTCAATCCGCCCCATAGTACTTTAAAGGAAGCTGTTTCGCGCCATTTTAATTTTTTAAATAGCGGTACTTTGTTAAAGAAGAAACCCATAAAATGCTGATCGATCCGGATACCTTCATAATGGTCATATACAAACTCCAAAAAGTTCATCAGGTTATATGAGTCAATATCATAAGCATAAGTTTGGTTGGCACGCGGAATTGATAACAGCGGATATGGCACTGTGCCAAACACTTTACCGCCATATACGGCCACATCGGCATAGCCTAATTGCGATTCGTAAACCCGTTTGTCAATACGTGCATCTACCTTTTGGTAATTATATTCGCCGCCAAAAACGTTTTTTAAGCCGGCGGTAAATTGTACCTGGAAAATAGGGTATTTGTTTGGCAGCGGCGTACGGTAAATTTTACCCTGGTAAAATTCTTCATTGGGCGCATACCTTAAGCCTGCGGTTATTTCGGTTGTGGTTAAATCATGTACAGGGTGGGTAAGGTCATTTACCGGCCTGAAGTATAATGACCCTGCCGGCTCTTGTTTCCAGTTATTAAAACCGGCGCTGTATGAAAAATGGCTGTCGAACTCGTGTACGTAATCAATTCTGTAGTTATTGTTGTACAGATACTTATCGTTTACACCACGTTTAAATGATAGCAGGAAGTTATCCTCCTGAACAAACTGAAGGTTGGCCCCCGGTATTTTTGTATCGCGCTGGAAGCTTGCCCTTAAATAATTTTGCGGGAATTTATAGATGGATTTATTATTAAGCGAATAAGTAGCGCTCAGGAAGTACTTCCATCGTTCGTCCTTAAAGCCATAGGCGGCATAGGTTTCAAAATAATAGCGCCTGCTGAGGTTAGGAGTGGTACGGCCGCCAAACCGTAATTTAAAACCTTCAACCGGGTTAAAGCTGTAAAAAGTGTTGGCAGGGCCAATCTCAAATTTATCAAATCCTTTATAGCCGGCAAGCAATATGGTTGCAATATCTACCGTGCGTTTAAACGATGGCATATCTTTTAAGCTATCAATGTTTTTATAAACTTTTGATTCGGCCGTAGTTAAGGTATCCAGGCGGTTTTTTTGCCAGAATGCATCACTGCGGTTACGGGCCTCATCTGATGACTCTTCCGATTGTTTGGTATAGGCAGTATCCGGCCTTGGCTTGTTTACTATGTAATTACCATAAGTAATGGTACGCATACCAAACAAACTGCTTTTTGCATCTTTTTTCGATGCCCCAAAATCGGCTATGGTAACGCTTTTGCTGAGGTGGTACCTGTTATCAGGATTTTGTTCAAAATCCAGGTCGACCTGGATAGACCTGATAAAGTTGATATTGATATGTTTGTTTACCAATAGCGATGCTTTTTGAACCGCATAATTGCCATCCAGCGTAATATAGATGCTCCCTTCAAACAAAACATCATTACTGTTGCGCGGCGTAAAACTTAATTGTACCAGTTTTTGGCCTTTGTTATCGGTAATAGTATCGGTAATAAAAAACTTGTAATAATTGGGCGAGTTATCTGATATCGGGCTTAAAAACTGGCTGGTTATCAGTAAAACATTGTTATCGTATATATTAACCTTGGTGTAAAGATGCTTAAAATACTGTGCTAAGCCGGCGTTATCAACAGCCGGGCCAAAATTCACATTTTTTTCGCCAATAACAATTTCCCTGTTTTTCTCGGGGTTTTTGCGGTAAAAGTTTTGGACAAGTTTTTCATTAAGGAAAATAGGTAATATAGATTTGCCCGGAATAGATGTACTATCGCGGTTATCCAATATAAATTTGTATTTCCTGAAAAATTTACGGTCAGAGAATTGGGCCGAAACGTTGGCGGCGCCAAACATCATTTTATCATATTCCCGGTACTCTACATAATCATAAGCTTCGGGGCGGTTTTTTTCTTTATTTTCAATAACCTTACGAATCAGCTCAACCGCCGGATTATCCTTATTACGGTATTTAGGCTTTTTACCGGCTTTAATAGTAACCTGGGCCAGTTGTTGCGCCGCAGGGAAAAGCTTTACATTAATAACCTGCTCTTTACCCGGTACCACGGCCAAAAATGCGTCCTTGTATCCTAAAAACGATATTTTTATTTGCTTGTAAGTTTGATTGGTTGTTGACAGGCGATAATTTCCGTTATTATCAGTAGCAACCCCGGTTGTGGTTCCGGTAAAGCTAACTACTACATAAGGAAGGGTTTGTTTGTTGCCCGCATCAGTAACCCTACCCGTAATAATGGTGGTTTGGGCAAATATTGATGTTACAGAAAAAAAGAATATTGAAAAGAATAGACTTTTGTAAATTTTTTTAAACTTCATGTACTTTATGCAATTATGCAAATACAAACCTTTTTGATTGATAAATATAAATCCAACCCCCGTATTTAACTAACCTTTTGGTTACCGGTAATATTAATTACCAGTTTAAATTACCAAGCTTATCAATCATTCGCCCTTATCCAACCCGTTTGCCTGTAAACCCACTTTAAATAGGTTTAATAACCCTTTTGTAACCTTTATAACACGCTTGTAACTGCGTTCCAAAGGTAAAAAAAATCCCTACAGACTAATGTGGTCAAAAAGTCAAATATTCCCTATGGTACTACAACGGCAATCATCAAAATAAATTACCCCGATATTATACTTATAACTAAATAAGGGCAATAATAAATATGAGGCATGTTGCCGTTAACAAACCTATTCTAAATTACGTAATATGCAGAATCACAGACTGAAATAAAAAACTTTTGTTACACAAGGATACAGAAAATTGCAGGGCGAATGTGCCGCCGCAATAAGTATTTAACAATTATTAACAAGCAAAGCAGCACAAATAGGTCTAAGTATCGCGCATAAATAAAGCAGCCGCATAAAGATCAAACTTTATACGGCTGTTTCATGTTTTTATCACAAATTATTATGCTTCCTGGGCAAACATGTCATCATAATAATCTAAACCAAGGTGAGTTATCAAATCTTCGCCCATTAAATAACGAAGTGTGTTCTCTAACTTGATCAATTGTTTAAATATATCATTCTCGGGATGTAAACCGGCAGCAGTTTGCGGCGATTTAAGGTAAAACGACAACCATTCCTGGATACCACTCATGCCGGCACGTTTGGCCATATCGCTAAATAGGGCAAGGTCGAGCGCGATAGGGGCGGCAAGGATCGAGTCGCGGCAAAGGAAGTTAATTTTGATCTGCATTTTATAGCCCAGCCAGCCAAAAATATCAATGTTGTCCCAGCTTTCTTTATTATCGCCATGCGGGGGATAGTAGTTGATGCGGATTTTGTGGTAGATGTTGCCGTACAGCTCCTGGTTATCTTCTGGTTTAAAAATATCCTCCAGTACGCCTAATTTTGATACTTCTTTAGTTTTAAAGTTATCGGGATCGTCCAATACCAAACCATCGCGGTTACCCAGTATGTTGGTAGAGAACCAGCCGTGTACACCTAACGAACGTGCAGCAAGGCCCGGAGCCAAAACTGTTTTCATTAAAGTTTGGCCGGTTTTAAAATCTTTACCTGCGATAGGGGTTTTGGTTAATTTTGATAACTCGATTAAAGCGGGGATATCAACAGTTAAGTTAGGGGCGCCATTTGAGAAAGGTACGCCTAATTTTAAAGCCGCGTAAGCATAAATCATACTTGGCGCTATCAGCTTATCATCGACTTTTAAAGCCTGTTCAAAAGCTGCAAGCGATTGGTGGATGGCCGATGCTTCGTAGTAGATCTCTGTTGATCCGCACCATACCAATACAACCCGATCTAAACCGTTTTGCTCTTTAAAGTTTTTAATATCCTCCATTACCTGCTGCGCCAGCTCATAACGTGTGCCGGTTTTAACGTGGGTACCTGTGAGGTTTTTAGCATAGTTTTGGTCGAAAGCGGCCTTCATGGGCACAATGGCTTCCAGTGCCGGTTTTACGGCATCTAATAACGATGATTCTAATACCTTTGCGTTTGATGCAGCCTGGTAAACATTATCTTCGTACACATCCCATCCGCCAAAAACGATGTCGTTTAATTGGGCAAGCGGTACAAACTCATTAATTTTAGGGTTGCGGTTTTCGGTGCGTTTGCCTAAACGGATGTGCCCCATTTGTGTAAGGGAGCCGATTGGTTGCGAGATGCCTTTTTTTACAGCTTCAACGCCGGCAATCAACGTGGTGGCTACTGCGCCCAAACCAGGGATAAGGATACCCAGTTTACCTTCGGCAGGAGAAATTTTGATTTTCATTATACTTATTTATTGTTTAATTGTTGGGCAAAAAGGCGGTTTATTTGATAGTTGCCTGTTTTACCTTCTGTTGTTTTTTGTGCTTCTGTTTATTGTTAAGTTCTTGGTTATCAATTTACTTAAACGTTTAAGTAAATTGGCGTAATTTGTATTTTTATCAATTTTAATGCGCTATGTATTCATGTTTTTGGGGCTGGTTGTTACAACCAGTCGTTGGCCCTATACCACTTTAGTGTTTCAATTAGCCCGGTTTGCAAATTATACGTTGGATAAAACCCCAGCTGCGATTTTGCTCTCTCGATATCAACCGACCAATTTACGGCCATGAGCTCGTTTAGCTTCTCCATGTTAATGATGGCGGCTTTATTGCTCAAAGAACTCACTTTTTCTGATACAAAGGCTATTGTTTTTACAAATATTACAGGTAAATGAAATTTAAAGGTTTTTAAGCTCAAAGCTTCCTTGGCTAAGTTAGCTAACTCATATTTACTGTAAAAATTGCCATCGCTAAGGTTATAATCTGTATTACTCCCGTCGTATAGTGATTTTATGGAAGCTTTGGCCACGTCCTTTACATATATAAAGGTTAGCTTTTGTTCGGCTTTGCCCATGTAAGGCTCAAGGCCACGGGTAAGCTGCTTAAAAAAAATAAAAATACCGGTGTCCCTTGGGCCGTAAATGGCGGTGGGGCGTAAAATGGTGTAGCTTAAGCCGTTTATGGTTTTTAGTTGTTCTTCGGCCAGCAGTTTGCTCCGGCCGTAAGCCGTAACCGGTTTTGGTTTGGTAGTTTCGCTGATAGCGCCAACCAACGTTTTAAGCGGCCCAAGCGCTGCCAGGCTGCTGATGAGCACAAACTTTTTAAGGTTAATGCCTGCTTGTACAGCAGCAGAAGCGAGGTTAAAAGTATGGGTGGCATTAATATAGTTATAAGCCGCCTGTGATTTGGCTGCAGTAACACCGGCCGCATGGATGATATAATCGGGCTTAATATCTGCAAGCTGTTGCTTTAGCCCAGTAAGGTCGCGGTAGTTAAGGTTGACAAACTTGATATCGAGATTTTTCAGGTGGTCTGTTTTGCTGCTTTTACGCACGGCGGCATATACCTCAAAATTATTGTGTAACGCCTCTTCGATAATATGAAACCCCGCAAAACCGCTCGCCCCGGTTATTAAAACCCTTTCCCTCATATCGCCTTTTTGTATAACCTGTATGTTTTGTACGGATCGCCTTTAATGGCTTCAATCGCGCGGTTTACCATGTCATTGTGCTCTAAAGTCCAGCCGGCTTCGGCATGTTTAAAGCCTTTGGCCTTGTACTCTCTTATAATAGTGCCATATAAACAGGCTTCGATACCCATTTTGCGATAACCGTCTATTACACCTAACGCATAAATGCGGATGCTTTGTATGTTTTTTTTGCCAAACAGCAATTTGAAAATACCGGTCGGCAATAAACGGCCACGTTTTATTTTCTGAAAAATTTCGTTATAATTTGGTAGGGCCAAACCAAACGCCACTATTTTGCCGTTTTGCTCGGCAAGCAAGGCAAAGTCAGGGTCAAGGATCAGCTTAAGGTCTTTGGCCAGGTAATCAAATTCCTCGTTGGTTAATGGCACAAAGCCGGTGTTGCTATCCCAGGCCGAATTGTATACTTCGCGAAGCTTAGCGGCTTCCTCTTTGAAATTTTTTAAATTTACTTTGCGGATAACGATATTACTCCGTTTTAAGCGCTCCTCTAACGAGTTTAATAATCTTACCGATTTATCATCATACTCCTGCCCATCCCAGTGCCAGGCAATCAGGTCAACATCTTTGCTAAGGCCGTAGCTTTCTACAAGGTTGGCGTAGTAAGGCTTATTGTAGGTGTTCATTAAAAACGCCGGGCTGTCAAATCCCTTAATCAATAATCCGCAGGGTTCATTGGTGCTAAAGTTTACCGGGCCTAAAAGCTGGCCTGTTACGCCTTTGTTTTTAAGCCAGCCTGTAACTACATCAAATAGCAGGGTTGAAACTTCGGTGCTGTTTATACAATCAAAAAAACCAAAAAAACCATCGTTTTTATGATTGTATTCGTTATGGGCATTGTTCAGGATGGCTGCGATACGGCCTACAATTTTATCGCCGTCATAGGCTAAAAATGGCTGTATCTTGTTATGCTTATGAAAAGGGTGAATAGTTAGCAGGTCGCGCTGGGCGATAAACAGTTCGGGTACATAGTTTGGGTCGTCCTCATACAAATCATGCGGAAAATCAATAAATGAAGCCAGTTCCTTTTTGGAACTAACTGTTACAATTTTTATCATGAGTGGTTTGCACTAATTGGTTGCCCTAAGGCTATATGAACGTAAAAGTCCGTGTGTATACGGTTGCTTTATTAAAACAGCAGCCAAATATGCACACGGACACTTTATAAAATTATATTTTTTCTTTAACAGAAGTAACGCCTACGTCTTTAAAAATTTTAGTCAGTTTTTCAACAGCTTCCTCAATTTGCTCAAATGTATGGGTAGCCATTAATGAGAAACGCAGCAACGATGAATCTGAAGGTACAGCCGGCGAAACAACAGGGTTAACAAATATGCCGGCCGCCTGCAGTTGTTTGGTTACCAGGAAAGTTTTCTCGTTATCGCGTACATAAATAGGCAATATCGGGCTTTCGGTAGGGCCAAGGTCAAAACCTTCGTCAAGCAAAAGTTTCATGGCGTAATTGGTATTATCCCAAAGTTTCTGAATTCTTTCGGGTTCCGATTCCATGATATCCAGGGCCGCAATTACGCTGCCAACAGATCCTGGTGTCATACTCGCGCTAAACATCAACGAACGGCCGCGGTGTTTAATAAAGTCAACAGTGTCCTTATCGGCAGCTATGAACCCCCCCAACGAAGCTAATGACTTACTAAAGGTTCCCATAATAAGGTCAACATCCTTAGTGAGGCCAAAGTGCGATGCAGTACCTGCTCCATTATGACCGATAACTCCAAGGCTATGCGCATCATCAACCATGATGTTTGCACCATATTGGTCGGCAAGCTGAACTATTTCTGGTAGCTTAACAATATCACCTTCCATGCTGAAAATACCATCAACAGCAATAACCTTCACAGCTTCTTCGGGCAATAATGCCAGTTTGCGCTGCAGGTCGTTCATGTCGTTGTGGGCGTATTTTAACACTTTTGAAAACGAAAGGCGGCTGCCGTCAATGATGCAGGCATGATCGTACTCGTCTAAAATAATGTAATCATTACGGCCCGTAATGCAGGATAGTACGCCAAGGTTTACCTGGTAGCCTGTGCTGAATAAAACAGCGGCTTCTTTGCCAACTAAAGTGGCAAGCCTGTTTTCTAACTCAATATGAATATCCAGTGTACCATTTAAAAAACGCGATCCGGCACAGCCTGTGCCATATTTATCAATCGCTTTTTTTGAAGCTTCTTTAATTTTGGGGTGATTGGTAAGGCCTAAATATGAGTTAGAACCAAACATTAACACCCTTTTGTTGTCAATTAATACTTCAGTGTCCTGAGCAGACTCAATAGGCCTGAAATAAGGATACAATCCCTTCTCCCGGAGCATATTTGCAACCTGGAACTCGGCGATCTTCCCATGTAGTTTTTTAACCATGTATTAACTCTGCTTTAATTTTGCGTAAAAATACCATGAATAAGTGTATAACTTATACGGTAAGTGTAATTTTTTTTAAATAAGGCTACAGAACACATAAGTTCTGCCAAAGCCACATTAAACCACATGGCAAATTAATTAATTTTTTTATTTATTTGCTATCCCTTATTTTCATTTTTTTGTAAAAACGGCCAAAACCCGTTTTTTATCGCATTTTTATAAAGTTTACGTAAAATTTTTGTGGTTGGTGCGAATTTGCTAATATTAACCACATATTCGCATATCCCCTATGCAATTTGACTAAAACTATAATGCCGCCGTATTTGTAGTTTGGTTTAGCGACCATTGGCATCCATATCTTCCGTATGAAAAAACTAAAGTACTTATCCTTCTTAACGATAGTCAATTTAACATTAATTTTACATTCGCCGGTTTTCGCACAAACAGGTGTTGATACAATTACCGGGCCAGTTACGCTTAAGCAGGCTGTTGACTACGCGCTGCGCAACCAGCCGGCTGTAAGGCAGGCCTCCATTGACGAGCAGATAAATGAGCGTGATATAAGAATTGGCTTATCGGCATGGCTGCCCCAGGTAAATTCATCGGGCCTTTATAATTATTATTTTAAAGGACAGCCGCAGGCGGGCGCATCGGGGGCCAATATTCCATCAAACGCAGGCAGCATTCGTAACCTGTCAACACTTGGTGTCACGGCTTCGCAGGTTCTTTATAATAACGATGTGTTGCTGGCTTCAAAAGCCTCAAAATATTCGCGGGAGTATTATAAGGATAACACGTTAAGCAGCCAGATAAATGTTGTATCAGATGTAAGCAAAGCTTTTTTTGATGTGCTGTTATCGCAAAAGCAGCTGGATATTACCAACGAGGATATTGCCCGCTTACAACGGAGCCTGAAGGATGCCACCAACCGGTACCAGGCAGGCGTATCTGATAAAACAGATTTTAAACAGGCAACTATCGCCCTTAATAATTCTATCGCTACGCGTAAAGCGACAGAAGAATCTATCAAAAGCAAATCCGCTTATTTAAAGCAAATTATGGGGGTAGGCGGCCCGGGTACCATTACGCTTGCTTATGATTCGTCCCGCTATGAGCAGGAGGTTGCCATTGATACCAACCAGGTGCTTGATGTAAATAACCGGATTGAGTACCGGCTGCTGCAAGCGAGTAAAGCGCTGAAGAATTTAAATGTCGATTATTACCATTATGGCTTTTTGCCTTCGTTATCGGCAGTGGGCAGTTATAATTATGCATACTTTAACCACAATTTTAGCCCGCTGTATAGCAATGCCTTTCCTACGGGCTATGTGGGTTTAACATTAAGCCTCCCCATTTTTCAGGGCGGCAAACGCCTTCAAAATTTAAGCAAGGCACGCTTGCAGGTTGAACGTACCGACCTGGATATTGCAAATACCAAAAACAGCCTTAACACCGAGTATGTACAGGCGCTTGCCGGTTACAAAAGCAATTACACCAGCTATAAACTGGTACGTGAAAATGTTGACCTTGCAAAAGATGTATATAAAATAGTAAGCCTGCAATACCGCGAAGGCGTTAAAACCTACCTTGATGTTATTGTAGCACAATCAGACCTGCGTACAGCCGAATTAAATTATTATAACGCCCTGTTCCAGCTGCTGGCCAGCAAAATTGACCTGCAAAAGGCGTTGGGGACATTACCTGTACAATAGTAAGATAGCTTTCAGCAGGCTTTTTTAAGAAGATACTCAAACGAACAAATCACTATAATGAAGAACAGATATATATTTTGGTTAGCCCCGGCGGCATTGTTGGCATGGGCATCATGCGGTAAACAGGATAAGAAAGGCGCGGCCGCCCCGCCACCAACTCCGGTTTCAATTGCCGAAGCAAAAAATGGCAACGCCACCTATTATGATAGTTACCAGGGAACGGTTATATCTATTAATACTGTTGAGTTGCGTAGCCAGGTGCCGGGTTTTGTAACCGGGATATTTTTTAAGGAAGGCGACGTTGTTGAAAAGGGCAAAGTGCTTTACGAAATTGACAAGCGCAAATATCAAGCGGCTTATCAGCAGGCGGCTGCCAATGTATTAAGCGCACAGGCCAACCTCACCAAAGCCCAAAAAGATGTTGACCGCTACAATATGCTGTTAAAAAACGACGCCATTGCGCGCCAAACGGTAGATCAGGCTGTAGCCGCTTATGAAACCGGCAAAAGCTCGGTAGCGGTGGCCAAAGCAGGTTTGGCATCGGCAGCCACCGATCTTTCTTACGCTACCATCCGGGCGCCTTTTACCGGCCGTATCGGGATATCGCAGGTAAGGCTGGGAACGCAGGTGGCCGTTGGTACCACGTTGATGAACACCATATCGGCCGAGCACCCTATTGGTGTGGATGTGGTAATTAACGAGCAGGATATTAACCGTTTTTATGGCCTGCAGAAATCAAGCAGCGATACCACTTTTAAATTGCAATTGCCCGATGGTAAAACCTATAATAAAACAGGTAAAGTTTTAGCTATTGACAGGGGAGTGAGCAGTGGTACCGGCAGTATTAAAGTAAGGATTCAATTCCCTAATGAGGATGATGTATTGAAGGATGGTATGAGCTGTGTTTTACAGGTGCTTAACAGCCAATCGGGCAACAGGGTGCAGATACCTAATAAAGCCGTGACCGAGCAAATGGGCGAGTTCTTCGTTTTTGTAACCAGGGACACCACAGTTAAAGATACCGCAGACGATAAAACGATAAAAGACAGGCGAGATACTATTGCCAAACAAGTAAAAGTAAAGCTTGGCCCGCGTGTAAATACCAGCATAGTAGTGATGGGTGGCATTAAAGCCGGCGATAAAGTGGTAACCGATGGTTTCCAGCGTTTGCGCGATGGCGGCAGGATTACACTTGGCGCAGGTGGCCCTCCGGCAGGTGCAGCACCAAAAAAATAGCGTTGACAGATAAAGAAAAATTTAAGCGATTGGCAGGATAACCCCTGCAAAACTTAATTATAAAAAGAATGATTGCAGATACTTTTATAAAACGACCGGTTACCGCGATAGTGATCTCTCTGGTGATTGTTATTGTTGGTTTACTGTCAATGAGCAGCCTGCCTATCGGGCAATATCCTGATATAACCCCGCCCACGGTTTCGGTTACAGGCACTTATACCGGGGCCGATGCGTTAACCGTTGAGCAAACGGTTGCAACCCCTGTAGAGGTGCAGGTAAACGGTGTGCCCGGGATGACCTACCTGCAAAGTAACAGCAGCAGCAACGGCCAGATGAGCATGACCGTTAACTTTGATGTAGGTACCGATATTAATATAGCCGCGCTTGATGTGCAAAACCGTGTGGGTATTGCATCGCCTACTTTACCGCAGGAGGTGCAGCGCCTGGGCCTTGTGGTACGTAAACGTAACCCCAGTATATTAATGCTGGTGGCCATGTTTTCGCCAAAGGGAAGCCACGATGTTACTTTTACCGATAACTATGCCAACGTTTTTATAAAAGACGCTATACTGCGTACCAAAGGCGTGGGTGATGTTGTTAGCCGTGCAGATGATTTTAGTATGCGTATCTGGCTCAATCCTGCTAAGCTGGCTTCATTAGGTATGAGCGCTGCCGATGTTACCGCTGCTTTGGCCGAACAAAACGCGCAGGTAGCCCCCGGCACCGTTGGCGCCACGCCGCAACAAAAATCGCAAACGTTTGAATATTCGGTACTGGTTAAGGGGCGTTTAAGCAAGCCCGAGGAGTTTGGGAATGTAATAATTAAAACAGTACCCAGTACCGGTGCCATTGTACATTTAAAGGATGTAGCACGTATTGAACTGGGCAAGTTTAACTACTCGGGTAATTCATTTGTTGATGGCAAAAGGGCATCATACCTGCTGGTTTACCAGGCGCCAAACAGCAACTCGCTCGAAACTGCCGAGAATGTGTATGCCACCATGAACGAGCTTAAAAAAAGCTTTCCGGCCGATATTGATTATGTAGTGCCTTTTGAAGCGGTTACCGTGGTAAAGGTATCGGTAAGCGAAGTGGTTGATACCTTGCTTATTGCTTTGGGGCTGGTTATTGTGGTAGTATTTTTATTCCTGCAAAACTGGCGCTCTACATTAATTCCTGTTTTGGCTATACCTGTATCTATTATTGGTACTTTCATTTTCTTTATACCCTTGCACTTTACTATCAATACCCTAACCTTGTTTGGTTTTGTGCTGGCTATTGGTATTGTGGTTGATGATGCCATTGTGGTGGTTGAGGCCGTGCAGCATTATATGGATGAGGAAGGCATGACACCAACAGAGGCTACCAAACACGCTATGGCCGATATATCGGCTCCGGTAATTGCCATCGCTTTAATATTGGCAGCGGTGTTTGTACCGGTAGGTTTTGTACCAGGAATTGTGGGGCGGCTTTACCAGCAATTTGCCATCACCATTGCTATATCTGTACTGATATCGGCTTTTGTGGCACTTTCGTTAACGCCTGCGTTGTGTACGTTGTTACTTCGCCCGCATAAAATAGATAACAAATCAAAGGGGCTTAATAAATTCTTCTTTGTATTTAATGAATGGTTTACCCGCGTAACCGGCAAGTACCGCAATACGGTTGATAAGGGAATAAAGAACTCCAAATTCGTTATTATTATACTGGTATGTATTATTGTCGGCACGGTACTGCTATTTCACAATAAACCATCGGGCTTTATTCCGCTGGAGGATGACGGACGTGTTTATATCACCTATGACTTGCCCGAAGCTTCATCAACAGTACGAACAGTTGATGTATTGCACCAGATGATGAAAACGCTGGATAGCATCCCCGAAATTGCGCATTATGCTGCATTGGGCGGTTTAAATGTTATCAGCTTTGCCAGTAAGGCCAATAGCGCCACCATGTTTGTTCAGCTTAAGCCCTGGGACGAACGTAAAGAAAAAGAGCATCAGATAACGGCATTGGTTGCCAAACTAAACCAAAAGCTGGCCCGGTTTAAGGAGGCCAACGTAGTGGTTATTCAGCCGCCTGCTATACCGGGTTTGGGTAGCACCGGTGGTTTCTCGTTTATCCTGGAAGAAAAACAGGCAGGCGGGGATATCAAGGTATTTGAAAAAACGTTGCGCATATTTATTGCCGAATTAAACAAGCGGCAGGAAATTGCAAGGGCATTCTCCTTTTTTACTGCAAGTACACCCGCCTATCAACTAACCATCGACAGGGAAAAGGCGAAAAAATTAGGCGTGTCCATATCTGATGTTAACAGCGCCCTGCAAACCTACCTGGGTAGTACATACATTAATGATTTTACCATTTACGGGCGAAACTTCAGGGTGCTTGCGCAGGCAGATACCGCGTTCAGGAGCAACGTAAGCAATATCGGGCAGTACTTCGTGCGTAACCAGTTTGGTACCATGGTGCCCTTAAGTACACTTACATCCTATAAGGTTATCGAAAATTCGCCGTTAATTGCGCATTATAACCTGTTCCGCTCGGCCGAGATCAATGGCAGCACCAAACCGGGTTACAGTAGCGGCGACGCTATCACAGCTTTAAAAGAAGTCGCGGCCAAATCATTGCCACAAGGTTTTGGGTACGAATTTTCGGGCCTGAGCCGCGAGGAATTATTATCGGGATCAAAAACGGTTTACATATTTGCCCTCTCAATTGGCTTTGTGTTCCTGTTTCTTGCTGCCTTGTATGAAAGCTGGTCGGTGCCATTCTCGGTATTGCTATCGGTGCCATTAGGCGCGTTTGGGGCTATCCTTTTCCTTAGTTTCTGGCCCGACCTTACTAATAACGTTTACGCCCAGATTGGTTTGATAACGTTGATAGGATTGGCGGCCAAAAACGCCATCCTGATTGTTGAGTTTGCCAAAGAGCGGGTAGACAGAGGGATGAACCTTGAAAAAGCCACACTTGAGGCGGTAAGGCTAAGGCTGCGGCCAATTATCATGACTTCAATGGCCTTCATATTAGGCGTTGTGCCGCTGATGATATCATCCGGCGCAGGTGCCGAAGCCAGGAAAACAATTGGCTGGACAGTATTTGGAGGGATGTTAACCGCTACATCGCTGGCTATATTTATAGTGCCGGTTTTGTATTACCTGATCACCAAATTTGCTTACGGTAAAGAGAAGCTTGCCGAGATGGAAAAAAATTACAAACCCGAAAATGGGCACGGGCCACAAGCTTAATAAAGTAACGGAATAATTAAAGCCCGGTCAAAGTTGAACGAAATTTCAACATCGACCGGGCTTTTTTTTAATCAGTTAACTAATTGGCTATGCCTGGGTGAATGCGGCTTTTTTAGTAATCAAAGAACAGCCCCGTTTATTATTTCATAGCATAATTGATGTAGCCGCCATCGGCTAATAACTCTGTTCCTGTAATAAAGCTTGCATTGTCAGAGGCGAGGAACAACACAGCCTTTGCAATTTCATCGGCGTTGCCCAATCTTTGCAGCGCCGTGGCTGCAGCTAAATATGCCTTTGCTTCAGGAGGTACAGCATACTCCAATCCCGGTGTTTGAACTGGCCCCGGGCTAATAATATTTACGCGGATCTTTCTGTCGGCCAATTCGTTTGCGGCAATCTGGGCAATTTTGTTTAACGCCCCCTTGGTGGCAGAATACACGCTGGTGCCTAAATTTGAAGCTGTTGCCACTGTTGAGGATGTGAATATTACAGATGCCCCATTGGCCAGGTGTGGAATTAACTTTTGCAGTGTGAAAAAGAGGCCTTTCACATTGGTGTTAAATTGGGCGTCAAAATCTGCCTCTGTTGCCTGTTCAATTGGGGCAAAAACAGCTATTCCTGCGTTAAGGAAAAGTACGTCTAATTTGTTTCCGCTTGCTGTAACTGCCTTTTCAAGAATCGAAATTTCTGCCAGTTTTGAAGTGTCCGATACTACGGTTTGCAAATTTGGGCTGTTGATCTCTGCGGCCGCTTTTTGCATGTTTCCGGCACTTCTGCCGGTAATCCAAACGTTTGCCCCTGCGTTGATAAATGCTTTTGCGCTCGCTAAGCCAATTCCGGTGCTACCCCCGGTTATAACTACATTTTTACCTTTAAAGTTCATGACTAATTTTTTATTATTTACAGAGCAAACTTAGGATATAGAAATTTATTTTAGTTACTTTGTAACTAAAAGTAACAGTAACATTTGGGTAACAAGGTAACTTATGACAGACAATGTATGTGTGCCAGGACACAAAAAAGAAATTATGGCCGTTCATGACGCAATGGACGTGCTGAACGGTAAATGGAAAATCTCTATTATTTCGTCTATTTGCTATTATAATAGAAGAAGGTTCTCTGATATTTTGAACGATGTAAACGGCATATCAAACAAAATGCTGAGTAAGGAATTAAAGGAACTGGAAGTAAATAAGCTGATAAAGCGGACTGTTTTAGACACCCAGCCTGTAACCGTCCAATATAACCTGACCGAGTATGGAAAAACATTGCAGACTATCATCAACAACCTGGCCGATTGGGGAATAAAACACCGCCAGGTTATTATAGATGATATGTAAAAATAAAGTAGGAGAGGCTCAAAACCTCTCTTTTTTGTTTTTGGCAAAGCCATATAGCTCGCCACGGGCCGCTGTTTTCACATCATTTTAGTTTAAACCAAACAGAAATTCTTTAATAGGATACACTATGCTGAACAGTAGTACTCCTGTTTTCTGTACATTAATTTGATGTTAAATTTATTTCGTAAATAGATAAAAAGTCGATATTTGAGAGGGAAATAGTGTGCTGATAATCAATGTTTAAGCACCTATTTTCTGTAACATACTTGTTATAAAAGTTGTTTTTTGAATAGTCATGCCAATCTCACAAGCGTCAAAAATTGCTACAATGGCAAAGTATTTGTAAAAGGGGTATCAACGCGGCAATAAAACCGCGGACTATTTACTAAAAATTACAACTATGAAAACAGTGACAAAAGTTATAGCAGGTGCTTTTACAGCAGCAGCTATATTCGTCGGAACAAATGTTAGTGCTCAAACAACTCCAGCCAATAAATTACGCTTTGGTATCGGTGTTGAAGCTGGTATACCAACCGGCGACATTCATGATTATTCAAAATTTGAATTAGGAGGTACAGGACGTTTACAATATGGTGTAAACAACAATGTGGCCTTAACGCTAACATCGGGTTACTATAATTTCTTTGGGAAAACTTATACCTCTTCGGTAACTACTTCAACAGGTACTGCCACGTCTACTTTTAAAGCGCGGTCGTTGGGTATGATTCCCGTTAAAGCTGGTCTTAAAGCATTCGTTTCGGATGGTTTCTATCTTTCGGGCGAGGCTGGCGCAGGCTTTGAAGTTCACCCAACAGTAGCCGGCGGTGATAAAAACACCAAACTTATCCTTTCACCTGGTTTAGGTTATGCAACCAAATCGTGGGATATAGGAGCACGTTATGAAAACTTCTCGGGACAGGGCAGTAACTACGGCCTGGTAGGTTTACGTTTAGCTTACGGTTTCGGATTATAGTGGTATCTACAACACTAATAAACAGGAAAGCCCCTCGTCGTGATGATGAGGGGCTTTCTTATTATCTGAACCTGGATTAAGCAGATTTATCAGATTTTTTTGATTTCATTTGCGCAATTGATTTACATCGGCCAGCATTTTCAAATTCTCAAATCTTCAAATTCTCAAATTGATCTTGTCATCTGCACATCTGAAATCTGCACACCTGCACATTTAAACAAGTTTCCCCAGCGCTTCTTTAATCCTTCTTACGGCTTCAATCAGCTTATCTTCGGCCGCAGCGTATGATAAACGGATAGCGGTAGGGTCGCCGAATGAATCGCCGCCAACGGTGGCAACATGGGCTTCTTCTAAAAGATAAATACTCAGTTCATCAGCATCTTTAATGGTTTTACCATTATAGCTTTTACCGAAGAATGAAGTTACTTCGGGGAAGAAATAGAAAGCGCCATCCGGCAGGTTTACTTTTAATCCTTCAATTTCGCTCAGTAACTTGTAAACAATATCGCGGCGTTTTTTAAATGCGGCGCGCATTTCCAGTACAGTTTCTAAACCACCTTCGTAAGCGGCTACACCGGCACGCTGGGTGATTGAACAGGTACCAGAGGTTACTTGTCCCTGCATTTTATCGCAGGCAACGGCTATCTCTTTGTTTGATGCGGTGTACCCAATTCTCCAACCGGTCATGGCAAATGCTTTCGACCAGCCGTTGATGATGATCACACGATCTTTAATATAATCAAACTGCGCTATTGATTCATGTTTATCAACATAGTTGATGTGCTCATAAATCTCATCGCTTAAAATGTATACATGAGGGTGTTTTTCAAATACCTTGGCCAGGCCTTCTAATTCATCCTTACTGTAAACGCTGCCAGTTGGGTTACAAGGCGACGAGAACATAAACAATTTGGTTTTAGGGGTGATGGCCGCCTCTAATTGCTCAGGAGTAATCTTAAAATTCTGCTCAACAGTAGTATTTATAAAAACACTTACGCCTTCGGCAAGTTTAACCACTTCGCTATATGATACCCAGTAAGGGGTAGGGATAATTACTTCTTCGCCGGGGTTAACCAGGCACAATACCGCGTTGGCAATGGCTTGTTTGGCACCGGTTGAAACTACTATCTGGCTAAAATCATAATCAAGGTTGTTTTCGTTCTTTAGCTTGGCAACAACAGCCTTACGCAGTTCAGGATAGCCTGCTACAGGGGTGTAGTAGGTAAAATTCTTATCCATGGCCTGTTTGGCAGCTTCTTTGATGTGTTCTGGTGTATGAAAATCAGGTTCGCCAAAGCTCAAACTGATCACATCCACGCCTTTTGCGGCGAGTTCACGGCCCAATTTGGCCATTTTAATTGTTGCTGATTCGGACAGATTATTTATCCGGTTACTTAATGCGCTCATATAAATTATGTTATCGCGGCAAATATAGAAAATAACTTTACTGCTACTTACGCTTGTTATTTATAAATTTGCTGCCTAATAAAGATTGCCTTGAAGGAACAAAAAAGGATCATTTTAATTTCGCTGATAACGGGTGTAGTGTTGATGATGGCGAAATTCGGGGCCTTTTTTTTAACCGCTTCCAATTTTGTACTAAGTGATGCCGCCGAAAGTATTGTTAATGTAATAGCCAGTTCCTTCGCTTTTTTTAGCATTTACCTTGCTGCGCAGCCGCGCGACGAAAATCACCCCTACGGGCATGGCAAGGTGGAATACTTTTCTGTATTTATTGAAGGATCGCTTATAGGCATTGCCGGGCTCATCATTATCGGAAAATCGGTTTATAGTTTAATTCATCCCGAAAATATTCATGATTTGCTTACCGGCGCGGTTATTATTGGTGCCACGGGTGCTGTTAACGGCGCTTTGGGTTATTATATGATCCATAAGGGGAAAGTATTGCGGTCGATAACGCTTGATGCAGACGGACATCATTTATTAGCCGATATGGTAACCAGCATTGGCCTGGTGGCAGGCTTGCTACTGATCCATTTTGTGGGCCTGGTATGGCTCGACAGTGCTTTATCTATACTGGTAGCCTTGTATTTAATTTATAGCGCCTACAAACTGGTACGCCGTTCTGTTGGTGGACTTATGGACGAGGCCGACATTGATGTAGTTAATGAAGTAATAAAGGTACTAAGCGATAAGCGCCGCAATGCCTGGATAGATGTGCATAACCTGCGCGCTCAAAAATATGGTCATGAACTGCATATTGATTGCCACCTTACCCTACCCAGTTATTTTGATTTGACTACCGTGCATACCGAGGTATCGTTAGTTGATAAAATGATTAACCAGGAGGTAGGTATAAAAACCGAACTGTTTATCCACACTGACCCATGTTTGCCCAATTGCTGCCACTATTGCAGCATGCCCAATTGCCCCATCAGGAGCGAGGCCCAAACAGAAACTATTGAGTGGACGATGGATATTGTAGTACGAAATAAAAAACACTTTGAATAATGACGTATTTTAATGTAAGGGTTTACGGCCTGTTGCTTAATGATAACGACGAATTGCTGGTAAGCGATGAGCAGGAATACGGGATGCAATTTACCAAATTCCCCGGTGGCGGCCTGGAACTGGGCGAAGGGCTGATTGATGGCCTGAAGCGTGAGTTTATGGAGGAGTGTAACCTGGAAATTGAGATTGTAGGTCATTTTTATACCACTGATTTTTTTGTGAAATCGGCCTTTAACGATTCGCAGATCATCAGCGTTTATTATTTGGTGAGGAGTATTGCACCGGTGGATTTAATCACCAAAACCGTAGCCTTTGATTTTGACGGCGAAGGCGAAGTGCTGCAGTCATTCAGGTGGATAAACTTAACTGCCCTAAGTATAGCCGATTTTGCATTCCCTACAGATAAGCGGGTAGTTGAACTTTTACAGGATGAGCTATGAGTCTTACCGAACGCGACCTTAAAGTAATATGGCACCCCTATACCCAAATGAAAACCGCGGCGCCACCTGTACCAATTGTAAGGGGAGCGGGCGCTTTATTGTTTGATGAAGCAGGCAAAAAATATATTGATGCCGTATCGTCCTGGTGGGTAAACATTCACGGGCACGCGCATCCTTATATCGCCAAAAAAGTGGCAGAGCAGCTGCAAAAGCTGGAGCATGTGATCTTCGCCGGTTTTACCCATGAAGGCGCCGTTGAATTAGCGGAGCGGCTGTTGATCCATTTACCCAATAACCAGCAAAAAGCATTTTATTCAGATAATGGCTCAACAGCCATCGAGGTAGCCATAAAAATGTGCCTGCAGTACTGGAATAACAAGGGCCATCAACGCACCAAAATACTGGCTTTTAACAATGCCTACCACGGCGATACCTTTGGCGCCATGGCCGTAAGCGGACGCAGCGCATTTACCAAAGCCTTCGATAGTTTATTGTTCGAGGTAGAGTTTATTGATACGCCCAACAAAGAAAACATCCAAAGTCTCAAATCTCAAATCTCAAATCTCAAATCTAACCTGGCTTGTTTCATTTTCGAACCATTGGTACAGGGCTCTGCCGGCATGCTGATGTATGAGGCTAAATACTTGAATGAACTGATGGCCCACTGCAAACAGGAGGGGGTGCTGATGATTGACGATGAAATTTTTACCGGGTTTGGTCGCACAGGGAAATCATTTGCGTGTGATTATCTTGATGTACAGCCCGATATCATGTGCTTCTCTAAAGGCTTAACGGGCGGTACCATGGCCTTGGGATTAACTACCTGCACCCAACACATCTACGATGCCTTTTTATCCGATGATCGCTTGAAAACCCTTTTTCACGGTCATTCGTTTACCGCCAACCCGGTAGCCTGCGCATCGGCACTGGCAAGCCTGGATTTGTTTGAGCAGTCCGAAACAGCCGCAAATATCCAGCGGATTGTTAATGCACATATACTGTTTGCTGATAAAATTAAACATCACCCTAAAATAAAAACCGTAAGGCAAACCGGTACTATACTGGCAATGGAGTGGGAAACAGGGGATAATACCTCTTATTTCAGTTCCCTTCGCGATAAATTATACCATTACTTTTTAACTGCCGGTATTATATTACGCCCGCTGGGCAACGTAATTTACATTTTACCGCCCTATTGCATTACTGATGATGAACTACAGTATGTTTACGGCAAAATAGAGCAGGCATTACAAGAAATATAACATGTTATTAAACAAACTTCTACCGCAAATAATAGCCGATAACCAGTTACACTCGCGCTGGCTAAACACGCTGTCGCTGATGGAAAACACCGGGGCCCGTAAAATTTCGGCCAGTGAAGACCCGCTTACCGTGACCTATATTATCCTGAAACATGCTGCCGAAGAGCATCGCCATGCCTTTTACCTCAAAAAACAACTGGAAAAAACAGGGGTAGAGCTGCCAACCTACGCCGCCGAATACCTGCTGGCCCCCGGCTCAAGTAAATACTATTTAAACCAACTGGATATTGATGTTTGCCGTTACCTTAAAAGCGAATTGAACCTTACAGGCCCCGAACTGCGCTTTGCTGCTTACCTCCTGGTAACCTATGCTATTGAGGTGCGTGCCGATGAACTTTACCCCATCTACCAATCGGCCCTTGACGAAGCCGGCAGCAAGGTAAACGTAAAATCAATCATCCTGGAAGAAGAAGGCCACCTGGAAGAAATGCTTAACCAGTTGCACAAATTCTCGCCCGATTGGGAAAAACACGCCAATAAAGCGGTAGCCTTTGAAACCAGGTTGTTTGAAATGTGGGTGGAGCAGTTGGGAGCGGCGATCAATTAGATCAAAAATCCCTTAACAAACTATGTCATTGCGAGTAACCATCAGGATGATCCTGAAAAAAACGGGGATGACGTATTGGCTTTAGCGCCACACAACAACTATGTCATTGCGAGCGCAGCGTGGCAATCGCGAACTGTGCAAGTCCGCCATACAAAGTTCGCGATTGCTTCGTTCCTCGCAATGACATAATTAATAATACTAACAATCAGCAACTTAAAAACACGTCATTATAAGGAACGAAGCAATCTCGTAGCCATGCAAAACGGATATGCAAGTTCGATAGGCATTGGCGACGAGATTGCCACGCTATCGCTCGCAACGACAAATAGGGTGGTTTAATACCTCATATACTCCGTATACACTTCCTGCAAAAAAGCCTTGCCGTATAATAGTGCTTTATTGGTGGCTTTCGCATCCGCGTTTTTATTGCCAGTGTAAACTACCCTGCGGCCGGAGTTATCGTATGATACCACTTGTTGGGGTGTCATAAAACAAAAGCCATTGTCCCAGTCAAAAAAAGCAAAATCTTTGGTGGTGGGGTTTAGCAGATCTTTCGACCATTTGAACTGGTGATGGGGCAGGCCAAACTGGGTAAGCAGGGTGGTAGCAATATCTGTTTGCCCGCCCAGTTTGTTAATTTTTTTGCCGCGGTATTCGGGTTTTATTACTTCGCCAAAAAATAGTAGTGGAATGTGGTATTTTACAGGGTTGTAAGCTTCAGATACATTGCGCGGCAGGCGGTGCCCATGGTCGGCTACTAAAATAAAGAGGGTGTTTTTGTACCACGGCTGCTTTTTGGCTTGTTCAAAATAGGCATTCAGGCACGAGTCGGTAAAGTAGGCAGTACTTCTGAACTTGTTGCTGGCGTCACCCGCGTCGTCGTCTTCCGGAAAATGGCCTTTTACGGGCAGCACAAAAGGCTCATGATTGGTTGATGTTTGCAGATAGGTAAAAAAAGGTTGCTTTTGGCGTTGGGCAAAATCCAGATGTTTGGCAAAAAGCACATCGTCATAAACACCCCATTGGGTTTTTACCAGGCTTTTATCAAAGGCAAGTTCGTCGGTAATATGATCAACCTGGTGGTTTTTCATAAACAGGTCAAAATGCATGTAATTGCTTTTACCGCCATAAAAATATGATGTAGCGTACCCGGCTGTTTTAAGCGACGACGCTATTGCCGGCAGCCTTTTATTTTTTAAAGTATCGGCAACAATGGTACGAATAGCCTGCGAAGGGAAGCCGCTCATGATAGATACGATGCCTTTGTCGGTCCTGTCGGCAGATGAATAAATGTTGTTGAACAGGATGCCGTTTTTAATGAATTTTTCGAAGTTGGGCGCTACGCCTTTATCGCCACCTAATGACTCAATTACATCGGCAGTATAGCTTTCTATCTGGATAATGACAATGTTGGGCCTGTTGGTGGTAAGTACGTTTAACGTACTGTCAGCATTATAGCTGTAGGCCTCCTGCACAAGCTGGGTAGCACTGCCTGGCTTCATAAATACAAATGGGTTGTACGGGCGGCCAAGGTTTTCAACTACGTTGTTAAACAGATTCCATTCGGTATTAAGGGCAGCCTGGTTTAAAAATTCATGGTCAGAAAAATAAGCTGAGTTTTGATCGACGGGTACCGGTTGCAAACCGCCCCTCATCAGCACAAAATTGAAAAAAAGGAGCAGGGCGATAAATACTGCTTTCAGCCGTGGTTCAACTACGGGCTTTTTAAACTTAAAATCGATGATTTTTAATGACAGGAAGATACCCGATGCCAATAATAATATACATATAAAAACGCTCCTGCCCACCGGTGATGAGCCTGTTGAGGCAAATGCTTCGGATGGTGCGTCGTACAATGATTTAAATACCCTGAACACCACTTTGGTGCCCCACTCGCGGAAAATGTTAAAATTGAGGCCCGTATTTAACGAGATAAAAAACAGGCAAACCCAAACATATACTTTAAGCCAGATGGGTTTAACATGCGTTTTTGGCATGCACCAGTTAACCAGGAAAACCAATAGGGGGATGGCGCTGATATAGGCTGCTGCCGAAGCATCAAGCCGGAGGCCGTAAAAATAGGTTTGTAAGATGTCGCCGAAGCCGGCATCTTTAAGTTTAGGCAGAAAATATAGCTCGAACGCCAAACGGGTTATTGCGAAGAACAATAACCAGAATAAAAAAAATCTGACTAAACTAAAAAGGTTTCTTAACATACAGGGGTACAAAAGTAAGTACTTTACTGCAATGTTAAGAAACCTTTAGTTAATTGTTAAAGCAATTGCTTACCGGCCACCGCGCATGGCTTTCAAATCGTCCATCGTGATCTTTTCAAAATCGGCGGGGATACCAAAGGTGCCGGCAGGTAGTTTTTGCTCGGTTACACTTTTAACCGTAACCTCAGTTGATTGGCCCTGGGCAAATGAAGTATACTGCACCGGGAAACCGCCAATACCCTGGTAATATTTAGCTATACCGGTAGAAGGGATTTCAATGTCATTGGTAATCCAGATATCGTAAGTTTTGCTGGTTTTTTTATCGGTAGCAACCACTTTTTTACAGTTAAAGCCATTGATAACTTTGGTTTCGGTACCAGGGGCAAAAGTAAGCTGCGGCAAAGCGGCCATTGCCTGGTCAATATCATCCGGACTGGCTACTGCTGCTTTTTTAATGTTGGCAACAGCAACATCAACTAAAACCACCATCGATGTAGCTTCGGCGTTTGTTAAAATTTTGATATTGGCAGGTCCGTTTGAAAAAGCAAATGCGCTTGAATCGGCCCTGAAATAGTTTTTAGCTTCAACAGGGCGTCCCATCATCTGGGTAGTGAAATCGATAACGCCTTCGCTATACTTTTTTTGTGCGTTTGCACTCATTGCGGTTGCAGTAAGGGCAAGGCCCAAAGCAACACTTAAAGTTTTTATGCTCATTGTTTTAATTTGATTATTACCAATTTACCTCTTTTTAATTAAAAGACAAATTTATTGGCGGTTAGTTTAATGTTGCTAATTAGATACGCTTATCAGCGAATTGTTACGCTTTAATATTTTATAGTTTATGTTCATGGCCCTTGCCCCGGTCTCTAATCTTTCAATGGTTTGCCTGCTGTTACTGCCATCAATTACAAGCATCTGGTAACCAAAAGTTTTATTAACGTCGTCGATCGTCATGCGCGGATTGCCATTAACATATAAATAATCGGTTTTCAGCCTGGCTGATAGTTGTTGGTTTTGCAGCCGCTTATCAAATATAAGTATCCTTTTATCATAAAACTGCATTAACGGGCCTCGTTTTTTAAACCATGTTGAACTGATGTTTTGGTTTAAACCTATAATGCTGGTATTCTCCACCTGTGCACTATCTAAATAAGGCTGTATGGAATATTTGTAATTTTTATCAGTATCTGCAAGGTTGGTAAGCACTATCGCGCTGCTGCCATTTTTAAATACAATGCCCACGTTTTTGCGCAGGTTTAAAAACGCGACGGCGTTGGTGCTTTCGGCGCGGTACCTTTTCAGGCTGATGCTTATGGCAAATAGCAGCATGCTGGCCAGGCTAAGTTTTATGAGCCACGTTTTTTTATTGTACAAATAGTAAAACAGGCTTATAATGATCATATAAAGCAGCAAATACTCCGGGACAGTAAGCCATATTTTACCAATGCCGGCAAAAGGCGCATGTTCAATAACTGACAATACCTTGTTCATAAACAGGATAGTATATTCCAATATCCGGGCCAGCAAAGTTGATAGCAGGGGCACCCATGAAAATACCAGGTAAGCAACACCGCTGTACATAATAACCGATGTGGGTATAATAATGAGCAGGTTGCTCAGCAAAAAATAAATGGGGAACTGGTGAAAATACAGCGCACTTAACGGGAATGTGATAACCTGCGCCGCTATTGATACCGAGCAGGCCATCCAAACCTTATTTGCCCATTTGTTTTTAAACTCCAGCCATTTATACACAACCGGCTGTAACACCACCAGCCCCGCCACGGCCAGGTATGACAGCTGGAAGCCAACATCGGTTATTAAAAGCGGGTTGTACAACAACAGCGCGAATGCCGATACAGCCAGGATGTTAAGTAAATTAATGTACCGTGCATAAGTTTTGCCGATGATAACCATGCTGATCATCACTGCTGCCCGGCAAACGGCAGGGGAGAAGCCACTGAGCAGGGAATAGTACCAGATAAGCGCGATAATGATAACCGCTTTTATTACCCGGCCATGCCTGTATCCATTTAAAAAGCCAAGGGTAAATTGTAGCAAAATATAAATGATGGCCACATGCGCACCCGAAACCGATAATACATGAATAGTGCCTGTTTTGGAATAGGCCTGCAAAATATCGGTGCTCAAATCGGCTTTGTAACCCAGTATCAGGGTCGATGCTACTGCAATGGCGCCGGGATCGTGCATTTGCTGCTTAAACCGGTTAATCATTTGCTGCCGTAACCGCAGCGAAAAGGCTATAAGCGGGTTGCCCGTTCCATGTTTTACAACCCGGTACATACCCGGGTATAAAAATGCCTGGTAATATATGTTTTGATGCGCCAGGTATTTTTTATAGTTGAATTCGGCGGGGTTAAAAGGGGGATCGATAGGGCTGTATTTGGCCGGGATAACTAATTCGTCGCCATATTGCAGGGCTATGGCTGCGCTGTCTTTAATGGTGACCAGTAAGGTGCCGGTAACAGCGGTTGATTGTTTATGGTTAACGCTTTGCCCAACTGTTGCTGTAAACCGGAGCAGGCCGTTTTTTAGCTGTGGCCCGGTATTAATTTTTATAGACAGATATTGCGCCGGCGCTTTGGAAAAATGCCGGTCATTGTTCAACTCGTTATTGTTGATAGCACTGATGCAGCCTGCCGAAAACAGGATGAAGGCGATTAATAACCCGCCAAGCCACCTGTTTTTATAAATGGCCAGCCGCCGGTAGGCTAAATTCAGGAGGATAAATGCAATGCTCAACCCGCCGAAAATGCCCCAAAGCAAAGGCTGGTATACGGCCGTGATAAAGCCGATACCTAAGGATATCCCTGATAAAAAGGGCAGGAGCAATACAACAAACGGGATCTCGCCTTTATGGTTCGCGATCATTTATGATATAGAAAACAATAAAGATATGTTTTAGAGGGATATCTCAAATATATGAATTGAAATAAATCAGTAGGTTGGCCGATATTAGAATATTACGCTTTTTAATTGCCGGAATCTAAGGGTCATCAAGTTGTTGCAGCTCAAGAGCCGTTGGCTCGACTTATATTGTAGCAACGGGTTTTAACCCGTTGTTATAAAGTCCAGCGGAATGAGTGCTGGAGGCACGGTTCATTTAATGCACAGTGATATTTGGAATATTAAGAGAAACGCGTTAATTATTATGGGCCGAAGCTACGGTTCTCTTTGTTTGCTATTCCCCGGGTTGAAACCTGGGGGCTACAATATTGGCCGAGGCTACGCCTCTTATTTAGCAACCGGATAATGCTAACTGATATCTACAACTGGTCGCGCACTTCCAGCAGGAATTTTTTAATGTTTTCGAGGGAATCAATCACCCGTTGGTTTTCTTTGTGGTCGCCAAGGTTGCTTTTCAGGTGTTCTTTGGCGCCGTTTAGCGTATAACCCTTATCGCGGATGAGGTGAAAGATGATCTTGAAATTCTCGATATCTTCGGGGGTAAAATAGCGGTTGCCTTTTTTGTTTTTTTTAGGCTGAAGTACATCAAATTCCTTTTCATAAAAACGGATAAGCGATTGGTTTACATCAAACATGGCCGATACCTCGCCCATGGTGTAATACATTTTGCTTATTTCACGTTCTTTGTAAGCCATATGCAAAGGTATCTTTTTGATTTTGGATTTGGGAACCGGGATTTCGGATTTTTTGTCTGAACCCCGATTAAACAGGTTATCAGATTTCGACAGGAAATCGCCTTAATTACAATCCTGTCAATCCTGCAACATCCCTAAACCGTGTTAGCTTTTCATCTTCTTCAACAATGCTTCCACAACCTTCGGGAAATGGAGGTGTTCCAGTTGCTGGCCTTTGAATTTGATCATCTCCAGGTTGTCGCCCGGTTCAATTTTGAATTTCGATTGATGGATAACTTCCCCTTCATCAAACTGCTCGTTTACAAAATGAATGGTTATGCCGCTTTCTTCTTCCCCGGCGTCTAAAATAGCCTTGTGTACATGATCGCCGTACATGCCTTTGCCACCATATTTGGGCAGCAGGGCAGGGTGCAGGTTGATGATCTTGTTGGGGAATGCCTTTAATAATGACGCCGGCACCAGCCATAAAAAACCGGCCAGTACGATAAGATCGACCTGCAGATTTTTGAGCAGGCGGATTACATCATCGGTTTCAAAAAATTCATGGCGGGTAAATACGTGCGATGGCACTTCAAAATTGTCGGCACGCTGTAACACAAAGGCTTGTGGGTTGTTGGTGAGTATCAGTACAACTTCGGCCTCGGCATTGCGTTTAAAATGCTCCATTATTTTTTGGGCGTTTGATCCCGAGCCTGAAGCAAAAATGGCAATTCGTTTCTTCATTAAAGTTTTTCAAAGGTGATGAAACTGCCTCAAACAGTAGTTAATAAGTTGGGGCAATTTATAAACCGTTCAATAATATTCAAATATAATTTTTTATGTGATTTAATCGCTACCTGTGATTGCTTTTTGCCTGATAAATCCATAGCGTGTTACTGTGCGGGCCTTAGTGGCCGAATAATTGGGTTCAACGTCGCCGGTTTGCAACACCAGTGAGTAAGTGCCAAGGGTTTCAATCTGCGTATTATTAAAGGGGTATATTAATTTGCCGGTTTTTGCCGTCGTTGTATCAACCCCAATAGTCGATGTAAAATAAAGCCTGTTTTCCGTAAATGTCCAGGTGCCCGATGATGTTTGTGTTGCGCAGTTAAAGTTTATGTAGCTACAGGTATTGTCGCTTTTAAAAACAAAATATTGGCTTTTATCGCAATCGGTATTCAACGTGTCGGGATCACCTAACTGTGTATTGCCTGTAAAATGATAAACCTGTATCGAGGCCAGTTCCCAAACACCGCTGGTTAAAAGGGCGGGAATATTGCTGTTTTTATCTTTTTTGCAGGAGTTTACGAGCGCGCAGGCAACGGCTAACCCAAGGACAAAGAATAATGGAAATTTATTTTTCATGAAATAATGTACGCGCAAAAATATGAAATCCTGTAGTTATTAATCCACAGGCAGGAGTTATATTTAAATAACTGTTTTAAGCGTTTTTTATTTTAATGGAACGGCCAACATCTTCAAGCTGATGTAGCGGTTTTAACTTTGAATTTTTACTTTTAACTTTTGAATTTATCCCCATGCGTATCCCATTCCCACTGCTTAAAGCCGAATTTAAACGTGTTTTGCTAAGCCTTAACTTTACTGATGATAAGGCTGAACAGTGTGCCACTATTTTTGCAGAAAACAGCAGGGACGGCATATACACGCATGGGTTAAACCGTTTCCCCGTTTTTGTGCAGCATGTTAAGGATGGACTTGTTAAACCGCTTGAACAACCTATAAAAGATGGCGGATTTGGCGCAATAGAACAATGGGACGGCAATTTAGGCCCCGGGATGCTGAATGCCCGGTTTTGTATGGATAGGGCCATTTCATTGGCAAACGATAACGGCATAGGCTGCGTTGCAGTAAAAAACACCAACCATTGGATGCGGGGCGGTAGTTACGGCTGGCAGGCTGCAGATGCCGGTTACATTGGCATTTGTTTTACAAATACCATTGCCAACCTGCCACCCTGGGGCGGCCTTGAGCCACGTTTGGGCAATAACCCCCTGGTGATAGCTGTGCCACGTAAAGAGGGCCATGTGGTATTGGATATGGCCATATCGCAATATTCGTTAGGGAAATTAAAGCAATATGAAAATAGTAATCAGCCCCTGCCTTTGCCGGGTGGCTATGATAGCGAAGGGAGTTTAAGTATCAATCCAACGGCAATTCTTGAGTCAAAAAGGTTACTCCCTGTCGGTTTCTGGAAAGGATCGGGGCTTTCGCTGGTGCTCGATCTTTTGGCCACGGTTTTAAGCGGCGGCAACTCAACTGCAAAAATTACACAAAGCGGGGCCGATTCCGGCATATCGCAGGTATTTATCTGCATAAAGCCTGCAAGTGGCCAACAAACCGATGCGCTAATAGAAGAGATCATCGCTTATACTAAAACCAGTATGCCGGAGCAAGAAGGCGGTACAATAAATTATCCCGGCGAAAATACAATGAAAACGCGCGAAAAAAGTTTATCCGAAGGGGTTTTGATTGATGAACGGATCTGGGAGGTGGTGAAGAACTTGTGATAGAACTATATTTAGTGGAGTGTTTATTTTTAATTCCCAATTCGGGAACTTTTGTTAAATTTGTTTAAATAAGGATGTTTTGAGAGTTATTGCTAAGAAGGTACTTCGGGATTTTTGGGAGACACATCCGGATTGTCAACAACAATTGAAAGCTTGGTTTCAGGAAACAAGTAGCAGTGAATGGAAACATCCAAATGATATCAAAAAGGAATATCCCAGTGCAAGTATTTTGCAGGATAATAGGGTGGTGTTTAACATCAAAGGAAATAATTATCGTTTAATAGTAAAAGTCAATTATATATACCAAATGGTTTGGGTTCGATTTATCGGCACTCATGCAGAGTATGATAAAATTGATGCAACAAAAATTTAATCATCATGACAATAAAGCCTATTAAAAACGAAAGTGATTATCAGCAAGCTTTAAAAAGGCTCGAGCTTATTTTTGATGCTAAAAAAGACTCAGATGATGGCGATGAACTTGAAATTTTGGGAATTTTGATAGAAAAATATGAAGATGAGCATTTTCCTATCGGCTTTCCTGACCCTATCGAAGCCATAAAGTTCAGGATGGATCAAATGGGGTATGATCAAAGTGATTTGGCAAATATAATAGGACTTAAAAGTCGCGCCAGCGAGATTTTGAATAGAAAAAGAAAGTTGTCGTTAGATATGATCAGACTTTTGCATGATAATCTAAAAATACCCACAGAAATTTTGATTCAGGCCTATTGATTTACCCTACCATCATCCCTTCAAACTTCTCCCAAAAGCCATCGCGCGGAACAGGGGCTATAATTTCGACAGGCTCGTTTTTTACGGGGTGGATAAAGGTAAGCTTACGGGCATGTAAACAGATGCTTTTACGCAGGCTGCCACGCGGATAACCATACTTATTATCGCCAACAATAGGCGAGCCCAGTGTTGATAGCTGCACGCGGATTTGGTGCGGCCTGCCGGTTATCGGGTCAACCTCTATCAGGTAGTACCCATTAAGTTCGGCAACCAGTTTGTAGCTCAGTTCGGATCGTAAACTACCCTGTACCTCTTTGTCGTGGGCCTTGGTTACGTTTTTTTGTGGATTTTTTACCAGCCAATGTACCAATGTGCCCGATTCAGGATACGGTTTTTTGCGCACTACCGCATAGTATGTTTTATGCATTTCGCGGCCTTTAAACATTTTATTGATCCGCTCAAGTGCCTTGCTGGTTTTTGCAAAAAGGATAACGCCGCTCACGGGCCTATCTAACCTATGTACCACGCCTAAAAAAGCACCATTTGGTTTGTTGTATTTTTGGGCTATATACTTTTTAACTTTATCGTCCAACGATTCATCGCCGGTATCGTCAACCTGCACAATATCCCCGGCACGTTTGTTCACCGCAATAAGGTGGTTATCCTCATAAAGAATATCCTTATCGGTAACATCAAAACTGGTATAATTAAACTCGGGGCGGGCCATTTTTATTTCGGATTTGGGAATTTCGATTTCGGATTTGCTGATTTAATAGCGGAGGTAGTTCTTCCTTCTCATTTTCAAATTTTCAAATCCTCAAATTTTCAAATCATTTGCATATCTGCACATCTGAAATCTGCACATCTACTTAATATTGTTCCTTATCACTCGGGAAGCTTTTTGATTTTACATCGCTGATGTAATTTTTGAAAGCGCCGTTCATTTGCTCATATAAATTAGAATACTGGCGTAAAAAACGCGGCTTAAAGTCGTTGTTGATGCCCAGCATGTCATGTATCACCAAAACCTGGCCGTCGCACTGGCCGGCGCCTATTCCTATAATGGGTATTTGCACGCTTTGGCTAACTTCTGTTGCCAGTTTGGCCGGTATTTTTTCAAGCACAATAGCAAAGCAGCCAAGTTCCTGTAACTTAAGGGCATCTTCACGCAATTTTTGGGCTTCAACTTCTTCCTTGGCGCGTACCGTGTAGGTGCCAAATTTATAGATAGACTGCGGCGTTAAGCCCAAATGGCCCATTACCGGGATTCCCGCCGTAAGGATACGGCTTACAGATTCGGCAATTTCTACGCCTCCTTCCATTTTAACGGCATGCGCACCAGACTCTTTCATGATCCGGATAGACGAGTTAAGCGCCTCTTTAGAATTACCCTGGTATGATCCAAACGGCAGATCAACAACCACCAACGCGCGTTTGGCCGCACGAACGACTGATGACGCATGGTATATCATCTGGTCGAGCGTTATCGGAAGCGTGGTTTCATGCCCGGCCATCACGTTCGAGGCCGAATCGCCCACCAGGATGATGTCCATACCGGCTTCATCTACAATGGTAGCCATGGAGTAATCGTATGCGGTAAGCATGGCAATTTTTTCGCCACGGTTTTTCATCTCCTGCAGAATATGCGTGGTAATCCTTTTAACTTCTTTGTTTACAGACATAGTTAAATGTGTTAAAGAAAGCGCAAATGTAATTTGAAAGGCACGAATTTCACGAATTTAATCGAATTAGACTAACCCAAATAAATTAACTCAACTGGCAGCGCATTCAATTCGGGTTAATTTATTCCCTTCGTGAAATTCGTGTCTATTAAATTCGTGAAATTCGTGTTTTAAATCCGAAATATTCTCTTACTTTTGCACCGTGAATCCGGAAGTTCCTTACTTCAATATTTCTATCAGTTTTCACGGGGCTTTGAACCAGGCGATCCGATTTAATAATCCATTCAATTTTTTTACTAAATGACGCACTTCACCAAATTACCGGCAGTACTTTTATTGGCCGATGGCACCGCATTTTACGGTAAAGCCGCCGGAAAGATAGGTACCACTACCGGCGAGATCTGTTTTAATACAGGGATGACCGGCTACCAGGAAATTTTTACCGACCCATCATACTTTGGGCAAATAATGGTTGCTACCAATGCGCACATTGGTAATTACGGCATAGCCGATATCGAAGTTGAATCGGGTAATATCCAGATTGCCGGTTTGGTTTGCAAAAATTACAACATTGCTTACAGCCGCAAACAGGCCAATGAGTCTATCCAGGACTATTTCCAGCAGCAAAATATAGTAGGCATCAGCGATGTTGATACCCGCCAGATAGTACGCCATATTCGCGATAAAGGTGCAATGAACGCTATTATTTCTTCGGAGATATTAGACATTGAAGAGCTGAAAGCCAAACTGGCCGAAGTGCCTTCAATGGACGGATTAGAGCTATCGTCGCAGGTATCAACCACCGAAACTTACACTTTTGGTAGCGAAGACGCCGCCTACCGGGTAGCGGTACTTGATTTGGGTGTAAAGAAAAACATCCTGCGCAACTTTGACGACCGTGATGTTTACGCCAAAGTTTTCCCTGCAAAAACTACCTATGCCGAAATGGAAAAGGATTTTGCACCAAACGGCTATTTTATATCAAACGGCCCCGGCGATCCATCGGCTATGCCCTATGCTATTGATACTGTAAAGGAAATTTTAGCTGCAGATAAACCAATGTTTGGTATTTGCTTAGGCCACCAGTTGCTGGCCCTGGCCAATGATATCCCAACCAAAAAAATGTTTAACGGTCACCGTGGCTTAAACCATCCGGTAAAAAACATCATCATTAACCATTGCGAAGTAACATCGCAAAATCACGGTTTTGGTGTAATACCAGAAGCAGTACGCGCATCTGATAAAGTAGAAATTACCCACGTGAACCTTAACGATCAATCGATAGAAGGTATTCGTGTAAAAGATAAAAAAGCATTCTCGGTACAGTATCACCCGGAATCATCACCTGGCCCGCATGATTCAAGGTATTTGTTTGATGATTTTATCAACCTGATGAAATAAGCCCACAGATATGCAGATGTGCAGATTTTAGATGTGCAGATGATTTTGAAAGCCTTTTGAGTTTTAAACTTGAAAGGCTTTTTTTATTGTTTGTTTATACCTCTGTTGGCGTGGCAACTGCTACCGCCGGCAGCGTAAACATAAATTCGGTACCTACTCCCGGTTCGCTGGTTACCCATATTTTACCGTGGCATTTTTCAACCAGGTCCTTGCAAAACAGCATGCCCATGCCGGTGCCCGATTCATTTTTGGTGCCCATCTTGCTATTTACCTTGCCTTTAAATAGTTTATCGCGCTGATCGGCAGACATGCCTACACCGGTATCCTTTACCTTTACAATAATTCTTTCGTTGTCTTCCATCGTGGCCGAAATCTCGATGGTGTCACCTTCGCGGCAAAATTTCAGCGCATTGGTGATCAGGTTACGAATAACAATGCGGATAGAGTTTGGATCGGCCCAGGCAGATAGATTGCCGGGGATACTATCCAGCAGGGTGATGCCTTTTAATTCGGCTTGCTCATGATAGGTCTCAATCTCTAAACTCACCAGCCCTTTTATCGAAAAGTTTTTTACCGATGCTTCAAAGTTTTCCATCTGGCTGTTTATCCAGAACAGCAGGGTGTCCAGGAAATCAGAAGTATATTCCAGCTTTTTTAATACGCTGGGTATCATTTCCAGTAATTCCTCGTGGCTGATGCTATCATCCTGTAATAAGCTGAAAAGGCCGCGTAGTGTGCTTAGCGGCGCGCGCAGGTCATGCGCTAAAATAGATATCAGCCGGTCTTTTAATACATTTAAATCGTTTAGTTTTTCGGCCTGGTCGTCAATATTGGTTTTTTGTTTCAATATCTCGCTGTTACGGTCCTCAAGCAATGCGTTAATCTTTTGCTGTTTTTGTTTTTGCCGGTAATAAATACCCAGGGTAACAACCATGCCCACAATGATGATAGAAAATATAGCATTAACCAGCCGCTGGCTTTTTATTTTCTGTTGATATATCAGGTCGCGTTCGCGCTGTTGCTGGGCAAGCTGCCGCTTTTTTTCGGCAAAGCCCAATTCGTAATTATATGATGTTAGCTTTTGAATACTTTCATTATCGTTAACCTGATTTTTAAGCGCGATGTATTCATTTAGCATCCGGTTGGCGTCCTCAAATTTGCCAAGGCCGGCCATCGCTTTATTAAGTTGTAAAGCAGAGTTTGAGCGTACCGAAATATTCCCCAGTTTAATGGCTTGCGCCTGGCCTTCAATAGCGTATTTATAGGCATTTTTATAATCCTTTAACAAATTATAAAACGTTGCAAAGCCATTTGAAGCGTAAGCCTGGTTATAAACAATCTGGTATTTAGTGGCTATCCGTAATGATGTGTCAAGATATGATTTGGCAAGTGGTATTTGGTTTTTATGCACATAACACATGCCCAGATCTGTATAAACCGAACTTAACCCGTCTTTATCATCCTGCTGTTTGGCTGTTTTTAACGATTTTAATAAATACACTATAGCCTCGTCGTACTTATGCTGGGCAAGCAGTACTTCGCCAATATTTTCATTGATGGTGCCAATGGCCTGCTTATTATTGGTAGCTTCAAATACCTGGATGGCCTTTTTAAAATATTCCAGCGCGTTGGGAAACACCTCCATATTTTGCAACACTACGCCAATATTGTTATAAATCTCGGCCGAGGTTGTTACATATTTATTTTTTAAAGCGATAAAAAGTCCTTTATAGTAAAAATCAAGCGCATTTGAAAGCTGGCCTCTACTAAAGTAAGTTATACCTATATTTTTATAACAATCTGTTAAGGTGGGCTCATCCTGGTTGCGCAGGCAAATCAGGCGTGCTTTATCTAAATAGTCTATGGCGAGTTTGTATTCGGCCAATTGGTTATACATCCGCCCGTACGAAATGTATGCTTTACTAAGGCCCTTGTCGTTGTGCAGGTTTTTGAATATGGCTATCGCTTCGTCGAAATTCTGTTTAGCCCGTGTGGAATTGCCTTTAAAATAATTTACGTGCCCGGTTTCCAGCAAACCGTTGGCTATCCCTTCGGGGTATTTGATTTTACGCGATAGTTCAATGCCTTTTTGACCGTAATAATAAGCGCTATCGGGGTTTGATTTAAAATAGTTTGATGCTATTTTATTCAGCTTATTAATGGTAGCCGTATCGGGATTTTTTTGATATGCAGACGCGGGCAATAATAGGTTTTTAATACTGTCAACTTCGGGATGCGAATTGGCAAATGCCCGAAGGCTTATGAATATAAAAACAGCCGCTGATATCAATCCCCGTGCAACACTATTGCCTGTAATAATATATTTTTTTAATCTCAAGATCAGTAAATAGTTAATGCATTATACGAAACAAATGGCGAAATTGATTTGATTTATTTTAATTAATAAATATAGGGTATTTTAGGAGTGGGCTTAATTAATTCTCTTCAATTAATTTTAATGCTTTAACAGGTGCAATGAAAAAGAATATCGACCTCAAATTAAACGCTGAAGAAAAGGTGGTGCTAAAAAGCCAAAAAATAAAAATGAACACGCTGGCCGGCTACGCTCCTGATGAAATAGCAGCTATCCTGAAGGCATCGCCCCAACGGGCCAATGAAATTGCCGCGCTGATGGAATTTCAAAGCATCCCATCGTTAGGCATCAACTTTGCAACCGAACTTATTGAACAAGGGTATTATTCATTAAAGCAGCTTGAAGGTAAGGATCCTGTTGAGCTGTACGACGCGTTTGAAAAGCATTGCGGCGCCTGGGCCGACCCATGTGTTGAGGATTCGTACCGTTTGCTGACTCATTATATTTTGCACCGCGATGACAGTAAACGTTGGTGGCATTTCACTGCCGAACGCAAAGCCTACCGCGCCCAACACGGCTTCCCTGCCGACAGGCCAAAGCGCGCGTGGTATGATTCGGCGCAATATCCCAAAATGAAACAGTATGCCGATAGCCTGAATAAGGATAATACTACGGGTAAGTTGTAAGTACTTAGTTGTAAGCTATAAGTGTGATTTGTTATTTTTGACATAAACTTTGGGCTAAATGCCCTCCATCATTTCTTAGCTGACATGGAAAATCGCTTTAAAAACTTGACATAGAAGGGGTAGCCCCTACGGGGCAAAAGATACATTTGAGCATTGTTCTACAAACAGGTAGCCTCTACGAGGCAAGACAGTATTAACCCAACAGCCTGTAAATACATAACAGGATTATCTAAAAAACTGTAAACTTTTTTTAGGACGATACAAAAGTCCGGTGCCTCGTAGAGGCTACCCGTTTGTAGCAATATCTATCTAAAATTCTTTTATGCCCCGTATGGGGCTACCCATTTCAGCATTAAAAGTTATTACATAGGTAATAAACTTTAAACATGATTTTCCTGACTGTTGACACTACACCGCAGTTTCTTAATTTTTGTCTCTTAACTCCTGCCTCTTCTTTTAATTCTTATTTTTATTTGGATTTATTCTAAATAAGGATTTACTTTGCTTTTGTTCAATGCAGATCATAGTTCATCTTTAAAAGAATATTGCATAATGAAGAAGATTTTTTGCCTGTCGATACTCCTCGTTGCATTTCAAACCACGTTGATCAAAGCCCAATCGAAACCGGAGCAGGATAGGAAGGCTGTATTGGCCCTGGGCGGCTTTTACAAAGTAAGCTTTGATTATGCCGAGACCTTTTCGCCCGATACGGCATATAAAAACCATGCTCCGTATCATGCAGCCGGGTACGAATGGGCTGTAGTGGAGCAGGTATCGCCAAAAAAGATAGTGATCCAACATATCCTGGTTACCGGCGATTCGTCGGTTATTAAGCACTGGCGCGAAGACTGGGTTTACGAAGAAACTAACCTGCTCAATTTTGATGAAAACAGCACCTGGAAAAAAACAAAGCTAAACCCGGCCGATGCAAAAGGGCGTTGGGTGCAAAAGGTTTACCAGGTTGATGATAGTCCGCGATATGAAAGCATAGGTACCTGGGTACATGTTGATGGCCGCCACGAATGGCAATCAACATGTGATTCGCCTTTGCCGCGTCGTGAATTTACCAAACGCAGCGATTATAATGTATTACGCCGGGGTAACCGCATTTATTTAACAGATAAAGGCTGGATGTTTGAGCAGGACAATCAAAAGATAATCCGCAGCGAAAACGGCGACAAGTTGCTGGCCCGCGAAAAAGGCTACGAGGAATTCACTAAAGCAGACGAAAATAAATTTGCCTTTGCCCAAAAATGGTGGGCAAGCCAGCAACCCTATTGGACAGCCGTTCGCCAGGTGTGGGATGATGTTTATTCCCAACCGGAAACCCTTAAATTAAAGGGAAAAGTTGATGGCAGGCTGTTGTTTGAATGGTTGTTTGAATTGGCAGATCAATCTGTTAAAGAAAAATGGACACCGGAAAAAAGTAAAGCCGCTGCCCGCAAGGTAATTGACATTTACGTTGAAAAAACAGTTTAAAATATAAAGTCCTGCTCTGTAGTAATAAACGCCGTAATAGCTTTTTTACAGGGCAGGCACAAATTAAATCATCTACCTATGTGCGACGCAAAAGTATTGAGCCAGGTTGGGGCATCGGTTATAAGCCGGTGCCAGGAGTGCCGTTGTATCTTCATCTGGAATAATAACCTTATCCTGAGCTTTACGCCCGAGCAGTTTATACAATTCCGGGATTTTACGCTTGAGCTTAATTTTGAAAATTATACCTTCCCCTTTCCCGACGGGCAGGAGCGTATGGTAATGCGTACCCCGGTAAATGATGTACAGTTCACCTTCAGCAGTGATGAATGGGAAGATTTCCATGCCGCTATGAACGAAGCCGCTTACATGCAGCAAGTTTATAGCCTGATGGAAGGGGGGGAGTAGATTTTAGATGTGCAGATTTCAGATGTGCAGATCAATGCCGTTTACTTAAGGATTAAAGTTGTTTATAATTCATGGATGGTGGTTTTTTCCGTCCTTTTTTTCTTGGCACCTTTCTTCCTGGTCTGACAATTTCTGTAGTTCGGGATAGGACATTATCAAAAGCGGTCAGGGCTTTTCGTATCAACTTTCCTTTGAGAAAGTTAATAGCCATATCACGCACTAACGCTACTGCATTTACACGATTGATCTGATGAGGATGCTTTCGTTTAGAGTTAGGTGATATTTGTTTAACCTTTTCGGCTATTGGGAAAGCCATAACAGCAGCAGTTGTCATCATAAAAATACCTGCATAAAAGTCCTGTTTTATTGATAACGCCGTCTTTCCCGAAAATGCTTCAAGGCCCATTCTGACTTTGTAAAGCTTGTAGCCCTCTTCGATATTCCATCTGAAATGATAAAGTTCAGCAAAACACTCAGCAGGGTATTGCTCCTTATCTAATAAGGATGTGCATAATATTTGCTGACTTCCATCAGGAAGCTTAACAACAATCAACCTGCACCGGATGTCCGTCGATGCATCAGGATATAGCTCGCGTAATTCCTTTTCTTTTTTGGAAAGCTGAAATACTACAGCCTTTTCGAGCTCGCCATCTTGGAGCATTTTACGTACTTCAAGCCACCATTTATCCTGTAAACGGATACAATAGTGAATACCAAGCGCCTGTAGCTCAAACATTAGCTTATAGGTAGGATAGCCACGGTCAAGTATCAACAGATCCTGRTTAGCTTTCAGGCAGTTAAGGTGTTCTCGTAACAGCGCTTTTTCGCTGGTATCATAAGAGGCGATCCTGCCATCCAGCGTCACAAAATTCAGTACGTCATATAATAATGAAATTCTGGCTATCGAGTGGGGCCGTTCCGGCTCCCCTTCCCGGCCAAAGACGGTTACGCCAAATTCCTGTACCACAYTGCTATGGTTAGGTAACATAGCAGTGCTGCCATCACAGGCCAGCAAACGGAAGTTACGCCACTTGCGCCATGGAGCATTTCTATAAAAGTTTTCCTGCCCGATCTGATTTAATTCTGCAAATGCTTCCRGCTTAAGTTTAGCCCRGGCACGGCTGAATGCACCTTTGGTAACATGCTGGTCCAGAAAATCTTTTTTATAAAGCTTTTGGTAAAAACTGTTCAACTCACGCTGAAGAGACCGACTTAAACCTTGTGTAAGCAAAATAATCAGATGGACAAAATGAATCTTTCGCTTGCGACAAAACCCTTTTTTACCGCTCTCTGAGCGGCTTCTGTTAATAAATGACTCATTTTCGATTGTTGATTTTACTTCCTTGAGAAATAGCTCCCGGAAATCCTTTTATGATATCAATTTACGAAAAATAGCCTCATTATCCTAATCTTTTTTTACCTTTTCCTTAAGTAAACGGCATTGATGTGCAGATATGCAGATGAGGAATTTAAACACCGGTAATAATGTCGTGATTGTAAAATGATTGCAAGATTTGTTCATCTGCATACCTAAAAATCATCTACACATCTGAAATCTGCACATTTGCACATCTATCCATACATCAAAAAAACAATTTACCCGTTATATACTTATATTTGTAAGCTTAAAATTAATCAGATGTTACTTATTCGTTTCCTGATCATATCAATTTGTATTTTATACATTATCCGCAGTTTAATGCGGTACCTGATACCTGCTTTGTTTCAAAGCGTTATCAATAAAGCACAGCAACAGGCCCAACAGCAGCAAAATTATCAGCAAAGAAAGCCGGAAGGCGCTGTAAAGGTTGACTATATTCCCGAAGGCAAAAAAGGTAAGTTACCGGATACCGAAGGCGAGTTTGTTGATTATGAAGAAGTAAAATAACCTTTTATGTTGCCAGACGAAGTATATAAACGACGCCCAAACCACAACAATACACCAGAATCCATTACCCTGATCATTGCAAACTTTATTGTTTTTGCTGTGGCAACGCAGTTGTTTGTATCTGCTAACAAGATTGGTACTTTTTTTTGGGTGGTGGTTGGCGCACTGGCGGTTTATAATTTCTTTAATATCCGTAAATACCGGGAAGACTATAACAAAGCGCAGGTGATAGCCTACATTTCAAGCCTTGTTATCATGGTTATTTTCTTTTTTGTAATGCGCGCCCGCCCCTAAAACTGTTAAGCAATTCCTTTACAACTAATAATTCCTATTCCCGTTCAAATTTCTATTTTTGAGGAATTAATATCCATTTCAAAAAATATAAATGAATAACTGGTTCAAGCGCAATAGTATTCACCTCATTATTGCGGCAATTTTTATAGCAATTTCCTTTGCTTATTTCATCACTCCATTAACACAGGGCAAGGTTTTATTTCAAAGTGATGTATCTCAGGCGCAGTCCATGCAAAAAGAGATTAACGATGTTAGGGCGGCAACCGGTAAAGCACCGTTATGGACCAATCAAATGTTTGGTGGGATGCCTGCTTATCAAATCTGGGCCGCATTCCCATTAAACCTCACAACACATGTGATTAGCACTTTAAAAACGGTGTTCCCCAACCCGGTTGATACTGTATTGCTTTATTTATTGGGGGCTTACCTGTTATTCAGCGTATTGCGGCTTTCGCCCTGGCTAGCGGCAGCAGGGGCAATAGCTTTTGCGTTTTCGTCATATAACTTCATCTATATCACTGCGGGCCATAGTAACCAGGCCTATGCTATAGCATTTTTTGCCCCGTTACTGGCAGGCATTATTTTAACTCTACGTGGACGCTACCTTTTGGGTGCTTCGCTTACAGCGTTTTTCCTTGCTATGGAAATCCGCAGTAACCACGTGCAAATGACTTATTACCTGTTGTTATCTATAGCTATATTATTGGGTATCGAACTTTATCACGCTATAAAAGACAAGCAAACCAAGCCATTTTTAAAGTCGATAGGTTTTTTGGCGGCCGGTATTGTATTGGCCATCGCAGTAAATGCAAGTACATTGTGGACCACTTATGAATATAGCCAATATACCATCAGGGGCAAAGCAAATTTAACTACCAAAGGCACGGCGGGCCCTAATCATGGTTTGGATAAAGATTATGCTTATACCTGGAGCCAAAGCGTTGGCGAGTGCCTTACCTTTTTAGTACCAAACGCTTATGGGGGTGGCAGCAGCACAGTTGTTGATGAGGACTCCAAAGCGGTAAAAATATTAACCGATAAAGGTGTTGATCCAGGCCAGGCACAGGGCTTTGTTTCACAATCAATGTACTACGGCAATAAGCCAAGTACATTTGGCCCATGGTATTTTGGGGCTGCAATATGCTTCCTGTTTATTTTAGGGTTGCTGATTGTTAAAAACCGTATTAAATGGTGGGTTTTAGGAGCGGTACTATTGAGCATGTTATTGTCATTTGGCAAAAACCTGCCTTTTCTGTCCGATTTCTTTTTCAACTATGTACCCATGTACAACAAGTTCAGGGCGGTTGAGTCAACCCTTGTGATAGCGGCATTTTGTTTCCCTATACTGGCATTACTTGCAGTGAACGAAGTTATCACCAATACCGATAAAGCATTTATTTTAAAGCGCGCTAAAATCGCCTTTTACATTACCGGCGGTTTATTATTACTTATGATAGCCATTCCGCAGGCGCTATTGAGCTTTAGGGCAGATGAGCACGTGGCTTTTGTGGCTAACCTTACACAAATTTTTAAAGGTGATACCGGAATGGCAAACTCCGTTGCCAACGCTGTAGTGGATGACAGGGCGAGTTTAGAGCGCGCCGATGCCATTCGTTCATTAGTTTTCGTTTTGTTAACAGCCGGCCTGTTATGGTTAATTATCAAACAAAAAATCAAAGCAAATATTGCCGCCCTGCTGTTGGCTGCTATTGTTATAATTGATATGTGGACTGTTGATAAACGCTACCTTAAAGATGCCAATTTTGTAGCCAAATCTGACCTGGAGCAGCAATATACGCCGCGCGAGGTTGACCAATTTATCATGAAAGATACCGATCCTAACTTCCGCGTATTTGACATGACATCCGGCGATCCTTTTCACGACTCGCATTCATCGTATTTCTACAAAACAGTAGGTGGTTTCCATTCGGCCAGGTTAAGACGGTTTGATGAATTGATTGAAAACCAATTTACCAAAAGTGTAAACCACGACGTGCTTGACATGCTGAACACCAAATATATTATTACCGCCGATCCTAAAACCGGAAATGCGGGGATGCAGGCCAACTCCACGGCGTGCGGAAACGCGTGGTTTGTAAAAAGCGTAAAATTCGCCGATAACGCCGATCAGGAAATGCAGGCCATCAGCAGCTTTTCGCCAAAAGATGAGGCCATTGTTGATAAACAATATCAAAGCATGATTGATAATAAATCGGTGGGAACTGATGCATCATCAACCATAAAATTGACAAGTTATACGCCGGAACACCTCACCTATGAAAGTGGCTCAACGGCGGCACAAGTAGCCGTATTCTCGGAAATCTATTATGATAAAGGATGGAAAATGTTCATAGACGGTAAGGAGGAGCCTTATTTCCGTGCTGACTACCTGTTACGTGCAGCTGTGATTCCGATAGGCAATCACAAAATTGAATTTACTTTCCACCCTACATCTTATTACGCCGGCGAAAATATATCATTGGCAGGATCTATCCTGCTGGTATTAGCCCTTGGTGGTGCAGCATACAGCGAAACAAAAAAGAAAACGATTGCCAAGCCGGCTACAAAAAAGGCTTAATAAAGTTTTTAATCTTATATGGAAAAGCGATGGACGGGCAGTTCATCGCTTTTTTGTTATATAGATTAAATCATAAGTATTTTGTAAATTTACATTATGAGCAATTTACTCGAAAGAATTACTGTTGATCCGGCTATATGCCATGGTAAGGCGTGTGTTCGTCACATGAGGTGGCCTGTCGAAGTTATTATTGATCTGATAGCTTCAGGAATGTCATTTGATGATATTTTGAATGACCATCCCGAATTGCATAAAGAAGATATACTTGCTTCCTTGTCTTATGCCAAAATCAGCTTATCTGGTAAAACTTTAGAAGAGGTTAACTAATGGACTTTTTAGTTGATGTTCATTTACCTATAACTTCAATCGGCTAATCATTCGTCCTTCTATTCTTTAGCCAATACCATCCCAAATTGAGCGCAATTACAAAGTGATTTAAAACTGTTGGTATCAAACCGTAATACCTTTTCATAATATCAAACCGCTCCTGCAAGCTTTGCCTGTGTTTCTTTTTCGACATGCCCCCTACCATGTATTTGGCAACATACCTGTTTACGTTCACAATCTTTTTTGCTTTTTTTGCTGCGCGGATGATCCATTCAATGTCAGCGCTCAACTGATATTGCACATCGTAAGGTTCGGCTAATTCCCGCTTAATGTAAATAGCCTGGTGGCTGATACTCATGCCATATTTGAACCCACGCCAGGTAAATTTAGCCGGTGCTTTATGCCGGCGCTGCCCTAAACTTTCGCCGGTATCAGCTATCATTTCGGTTTCACCGTAATAAATATCGGCATCATCGGCAGCGGCAAAAACAGCGGTTACGGTTTCGGCATCGTAAAACTCATCGCCGGAGTTCATAAACATCACATAATCGCCCGTAGCCAACGCCAGCCCCTTGTTCATGGCGTCATAAATACCCTTATCTTTTTCGCTGATGATTTTGCTTACACGATCTTTGTATTGTCCGATTACCTGCAAGGTACCATCTGTAGAAAGGCCATCTATAATAATATATTCAATATTATGGTAAGTTTGATTCAATACAGACAACATTGTGCGCTCAATATCGCGCACATTATTGTATACAATGGTGATAATGCTAAGCTTGGGGTTAAACATTGGCGCCTCCTGCACTGTTTAATAAGCTTTGATAAAGTTCGATATGTTTTTTTGCGATAATTTCTTCAGAAAACGTATCCGTTACCGTTTGCCGGGCCTGCTTTTGCAGCAGTTGTCGCTGCGGATATTTGATTACCCACTCCATGCCATCTGTAAAGCTCTCTGCCGAACGATAAGTAGCCAGGTATCCGTTATATTGGTGCCGAACCATATCTGGTATACCACCCGTTGTAAAGGCTATTACAGGCGTTCCGCAAGCCAGGCTTTCCATTACGGTATAAGGCAGGTTATCTTCCAGCGAGGGGATCAGGAACGCGTCGGCGGCAGCATAGTGTAATGCCAGCTGTTCGTCGTTATTTATCGTGCCTAAAAAACTGGTCTTAAATGGAAAATCGGGCAGGCCTTCCGTTCCGCGGTTTCCAAAAACAATCAATTCTATTTTATCGGCATCAACGCCCAGGCGCTGCTTTAATAATTCCATACTGTCCAGCAGGTATTGGGTGCCTTTATGCAAATCTTTACGAGAGGGCATAAAGCCGCTCAAAAAAATAAATTTATCAATTGGCAGCCCGGTCTTTTCTTTTGCCTGTTGTTTATCAACCGGTTTAAAAATATCCGTTTCGAGTGTATTGGGGATGTGATAAACGGCCTTTCCCCGCATCAGGCTACTGGCCGCTATCGACCTCTGCATCCATAAGCTTGGCGCCGCAATGGCAAAATCAAGTTCCTGATAGGCTTTATTTTTTTGCAGCCAGTTCTGGTTCGAGATATCGTTATCAGCCGCCTTAATCAGCAAGGGGCAGTTACCACATTCGCGCATAAAATGATCACAGGCATAACGTACATGGCATCCGCCGGTAAAGGCGTTGCTGTCATGAAAAGTCCATACAACGGGCTTGTTCAACTTGGCAATTTCGGCAATATGTTTTGGGTTGAGAAAGCCATGATTGATCCAATGCAGGTGAATAACATCGGCATTTTTAACATCCGGATGATGGATAACCGGGCGGCCAAACCAGGCAAATGAAAAGGGTGTTTTCATCAGCGGCTTCAAAAATCGCCTGGCCAAAATCCGCTCCAATATAATAGTGAAAGCGGCATATGATTTTTGAATTTTGTTGGTATTGAAAGTACCTATTTGTGGGTTGTTGCCAAATTTATAGTGCACTACCATTTTTGAATTGACCCCCTGGCTTATTAATGCCCGGTTTAGGCGCATACAACCCCGGCCTGCGCCGCCGTTGCCATCATAGGTATTTAAATGAACTACTTTTAACATGATCCAAAAATATGTTTATTCAGATTAACCTGATTTAAGGAAATCAACCTACCTTTTGCTTCACAAATCGTATTGTCCTTTGCAATAAACTCCCTTTACGACGGGCAAGAAAATATTTAATGGACTGGTAGGCTTTTTCATTTTCCTCAATAATAATTGGGAAGGTTTTTACCGGCTGTTGTGAAATATGTACATCGTACATATTCTCTTTATTGCTATGAAAGCCCGTGCCATCATGCCCTATGTTGTTAATAAGCGATTTGGCCGGATTCAGGGTAAGCCCTCCTTTTAAAAATATAGAAGCATACCAGCGAATAGCCCATGAATTATTTTTGCCGGCCTTAAACTCTTTAATCTGCTTCCAGAAATTCATCTTGCCTTCAATAGAGAATTTAAGGATCTTCAGCGCATCAAACTGGCTTATCAGTTTATCAATATCAGGTTCAAAACTGTCCCACGCGCGTGCCCAGGTTGCCCAGCCCCAGCTGCTGGCAGCGCGGTAAAAAAAGGTTTCGGGCAAATCTTTATCTTTCAGGTTGTACATATAGGCACCTATATGCATCACTTTATCATTGTTTGCGTAACGGGTTAATGCCTCGTTAAAATATTGCAGGGTATACGGCGAGGATAATAAGTCATCCTCAAAAACAATCACTTTACCATACTCATAAACCAATTGCGTAACGCCACTGATGATCGATTCTGCCAAACCAAGGTTATGATCGCGCAGGATAACTTTTACCGCTTTAAAGCCGGATGTTTCTTTAGCAACCTGCCTTACCTCCTCCACTTTTGCCCGGTCGGCTTCGGTTTTGGGTGCATCACAAAAAATATACAGACGGGATTCATCCGCAAGCACATTTTTTTGCAAATGGATAATGGTGCGGCGAGTATGATCGGGCCGGTTGTATACAAACAGGGCTATTGGGGCAAGTTTTTGCATCGATCAGGAAAAAATCAGAATAACTCGGGTTGATGGTCGGCCTTTTTACACAGAACGGTATAAGCGTTGGCAAATTGTTCGCGTACTTTTTTTCCCATCAACTTGCTTAGGGTTTGCTTAACCGAATATTCGGCTGCTATCTTTAGGTTTTTCAAAAAGCTTTCAGGTTTTTTTTGATTAACATAGGTATTAAACCTGGTAACTTCGGGCTCAATCATCGATGTAAGGTCATTCTCTATCTCAAAACCCTCGGTACTTAACAGGTAACGCAAAGATGTTGGAGTATACACATTGATATGTCCGTAAGCCAAAAAGTGCTTTATCCGTGTATCAACCCCTGCTTTATAGTCGCGCGGGACCTCGATAACACAGCGTTTTGCCACACGTTTTATCTCGCGCAGCAACATACGCTCATGCTCTACATGCTCCAACACGTGCGATAGAATGATCAGATCAAAACTATCGGTTGCAAAAGGTAATTTATAGCCGTCAAATACCTGCACAGATTTGAGATTTTTTATTTCGCGCGATTGAATATAGCTAACCCCGCTTTCAGAAATCTCGACAGCATGATATTCGGGAGCAAAGTTATTTTCAGATAAAATTTTCAAGATACTGCCATCGCCGGCACCTACTTCCAGTACTTTGGCAAATGTATGGCCATTGCATACATCTATAATATGTTGCGCTTTGAATTTGGCACCCAGCATGCGCCAGGCCTCATCGTGCTTTTGGTAAAATTTATCATACGCGGTTTTGTAATCGCCGCCAATAATTGATTCCTGCATTATTTACGAAGGTAAAATTATAGCTTAAGTTTTCCCTTGCAAATAAATAAAAATATTAAGCAATGTAACTTTAATCGACTGCCTTTACAGTGAAAGTTGTACGCCTGTTCAATTGCCTCCCGGCCGGGTTGTCTTTACCATTCGGCAATGAATTGGGCGCCACCGGCATTGTTTCGCCATAACCTTTAGCTACTATCCTTGCCGGGGTGATTCCATTTGTTATCAGATAGCTAACACATGACTGCGCACGCGCCTGGGATAATGTTAAATTGGCATCATCTTTCCCTATCGAATCGGTATGCGAACCCACCTCTATTTTAATTTTAGGATTATCGTTCATAATGCCTACCAGTTTATTTAACTCCGCTATCGATGCGGCCCTTAAAATAGCTTTATCATAGTCATAATAAATATCTTTAATCAATATTGGTACATTAATTTTAAAGGGGACAATGCAAAATCCGGGATTAAACAGCGTGTCGGCCCGCTGCGCTGCGTTGGCTTGCGGGTAAACAAATTTAGTAAAGTAACCTCCTTTTGATAATTCTAACAGGTAAGGGCTTTTATTTTTCAGCTTAAATAGATATTTACCATTTGCATCAGTACTTAGCCGGCCGATAGTTTTTTTGGTAACAGAATCCACCAATGTAACTTTTACTCCCGCTAAACCCTGTTGTGTTTTGCAGTCTATTACATTGCCGGCAATGTAACTGAATTTAACTTGCCCGGTAAACAGGCTAAGGCAGCAATCAGACCACCTGTTGGAACTAAAATAAAACCGGCCTTCCTCTTTCGGATCGATGGTATAATAAAGATCATCCTTCGATGAATTGGTTGGATAACCCATATTTACGGGTTTTGTCCACGTACCGGCATCACCGTCACTTTCAAACAAATCGAAACCACCCATCCCAATAAAACCATTGGAGCTAAACACCAATTTTTTGTGTAAGTCATCATAACAAGGAGCTTGTTCATCAAATGCCGAATTTATAGCAGCACCTAAGTTAACAGCATTTGCAGCCTGCCCATCGTTGTTCAAATCACTTACCCATATATCGTCTCCGCCTTGCCCGCCGGGTTTGTTAGAGGCAAAAAAAAGGCGTTTACCATCTGCGGTAACAAAGGGTTGCCGTGCACTATATCCTTCAATATTTACATTGAGGTTTAACTCCTGTGGTTGCTGCCACTTACCATTTTCCAAATTGCTGTAACATATCTCTGTTACTATTTTATCTCCCGCCTTATGCCACCTGGTCAGGTACATTTTTGTACCCGATGCATTTAATGATGGTGTGCCATACTCAAACAATGTACCTTTATCAAACCTTTTAAAATCTATGGCCCTTGGCGAAGAGGTGCCCTTAAGATCGGTGGTATAAATTTTGTTCAGATACCTGTTGCTTTCGATAGATCTTGATGAGGTAAACCAGTATGCATTGTTACTGATTGTGAGCGCGTAGTCTCCACCGCCACCATTTAACGCCTCCTTTGGCAAAATCATCACCGCCTGCAGATTTTTTTGCTGCAGCATGGCAAACTTACACCCATCTATTTCATGTTGGGCCACAGCCAGGTATTTAGCATCACCTTTATATGAACCGATAAACTGTTTCAACTGCTCAAGGGCTTCATGGTAATTACTGCTTGCCCGCAAACATATTGCGTAGTGTAACCGCGCCAATGGAAATTTACTATCACCTATAACTTTTAAATACCATGTAGCCGCATTGGTAAAATCCTGGTATAAACGATAGCATTCGGCCAGGCGATAGGTTACGTAAGGCTGATCTGCCTGTTGTTGCTTGCGGGTGTATTTTCCGCTTGAATAAAACGGAACGTTGTTGGCCGATACCGTTGATTTACCTGTTGCAGCCTTTAAATAATAGTTGGCAGCCTCATAAAAATCGTTGTTATCAAATGCCTTATCGCCTAACACTTTATAACTTCCCTTTTGGGCAGCCAGCCCCAAAGGAGCAAATAATATAAAGAGGTATATGGATAACTTCTTCATACCGTAATTTTAAAAGCGTGGGCAAACCTGCGACGGGTTTGGCGGCACATGGCTAAAGATATAACTTACCGATAACTCGAAACCACCCTGCCCTGCTGTGGCTGCCCTTAAGCCTGATGTATTAAAATCATAACTTAAACCAATTGCCATATTATTGAGGTGATACCCTACATTGGCTACAATAGCATCCTGCAAGCGCACCATGCCGCCCAATATCAGTCCTTTATTATCTTCAAACTTTAGCTCGGAGTAAACCCCAAGCGCTTTGATTTGGTTTTGCTGCTGCCTGATGTAGATGGCATGCGGCGTTACATCAAACAAATCGGATGCTTTGATGCGCACCCCGCCATGGATCGTGAACCGCATAGGCAACCGGCTGCTAATGCCATCGGTAGCAAACGGATCTTTTGCATTGGTTAAGTGGGCAACGCTTACCCCGCCAAAAAAATTGGCTGTGTTCAGCGGGTCGGCGTTGTAATAAAATATACCGGCGCTGGCGTCAAACACGGTAGCGTGTGTGTTGGCAAAATTTTCAAAATTGGGCAAATTAGGATCGTAACCGCTATTGGGGTTATACTGGTTATCCAGTTGCAATTTACTGGGGTCAAAACTACGGTTTATCAGCCCGGCCTGCACGCCAAAATGCAGCCGTTGATTTTCATCATCAGACAGTTTTATGCCATAACCAAAAGAGCCATAAGCTGCGAAGTAATTGTAGCCAGCTGTTCCGGCTGCCTGGTTTATCACATTAAACCCTAACGATACTTTATCATTTGATCTAAAATCGGCAGATAAACCTGCCGTTCTGTATCCGTTTTCTACAGTAGCCCATTGATCTTTAAAATTACCCGATATACGTGTATCTCCGTCAAAAACCCCGGTAAGCGCCGGATTTAACCATAATGGATAAGCATAATATTGTGAAAAGTGCGGATCTACCTGAGCTCTAAGTATCCCTGTCGCTGCAAATTGCAGCATTATTGTTATTGCTATTATTAATTTCTTCATCGTAATAGCGTAATTGTTCCTTTTTTGTTCAATTGCGCCCCATCATTCATTATCGCTTTTACAAAGTATACATATACGCCTGTAGGCTCTTTTGTGCCTTTGTAATAGCCATCCCATCCTTTTTTAATATCGGTAGTAGCAAACAACAGTTCGCCCCACTGGTCATAAACATAAAAGCTCAGGCTTTTAATGCTTTCGCTGTGCACATACACAATATCATTGTTGCCATCGCCATTGGGTGTAAAGGCATTAGCTACATATATCTGGTTGCCCAGCTGGCTTACGGCCGTACCGGTAACCGCGGTTGAACTCCCGCTAAGCTGGCAGGCCGATGCCCCCAGTGCCTGCACCAATATAGTTACCTGTTGGCTAAGTTGCAGGCCGGTAACTTTATGACTCAAACCAGCGCTACCTGTACTTGGGTTGATAAATGTTTTACCGCCATCGATACTAACCTGATAGCCCTGCGCCCCGGCCACGGCATCCCATTTAAAAGTTATTGTTGAATTTGTGGTAGAATCGACAGCTACAACGGGTGCATCAAGCTGCTGCAGCATAGCTACATTAACCTTAACACGCACCGGTGTTTTGCAATTACCGGTACTAATAGCTTCGACATAGTAACTTTTTGCGGAAGTTAAAACCGGAGTGTTAAAACTTTTCGATGTGCCTAACTGCAAAGCGGTTGTTGTAGTTGGGTCTGCATACCAGCCAATTTGGCCTGTAAAATCAGCAATAACAGCAGTTAACGAAGCACTGCTGCCCGGACAAACAGCCGCATCCTGAACGCTAAGTTGCGGCAAAGGATTAACCGTAATATTTACCGGCGTTCGCGCTGCCGAAATACAGCCGCCCGCGTTGGTCGCTTCGGCATAATATGTTGTGGCAGTTGTTATAACCGGGGTTACAAAACTGGTTCCCGCATGTAAGGATGTACCACCGGTTGCGGTATTATACCAATTGTAACTAAAACCATTTTGAGGCGAAGCTATACTTAATGTAGCAGCTGCCCCACTACAAACAGCAACGGGATTTGCGGCCAGTACCGGAGCAGTTGGCGGTGATGCTATGCTAACCGTTGCAGTAGCCAGTGCGCTGCCGCAAGTACCGTTAGAAGCTTCAATATAGTACGTTTTTGCGGAGGATAAATTACCGGTTGGATAAGACGTACCACTAAACAGGATAACGGTTTTTGCCGGCGAATTGTACCAGTTATAGGTAATGCCAGCCTGGGGCGAACTTATTTTTAAAGTTGCACCGCTGCCAGGACAAACCGAAGGCGCTGCATCAACAAGGACAGGTATTACCGGGATGCTCAATATTTTTATGCTTACCACGTTGCCTGGCATAGGAATAGTACAGGTGCCCGATGTTACCAAACGGCGATAATACGTATCGGTACTTACTACCGGCGGATCGTAATCTTTAGCTGTAGCTCCGCTTATATTGCCGAAGGTGATATTATCTGCAGATGTTTGCCACTGATAGCTGTACGTACCATTACCACCTGAAGGCACATTGCCGGTTATAATAGCAGGATTGCCATTCATGCAAAATGAAGCCACTATGGGGGTTATAATATTATTATTGGTTATTGCCGCCTGAATGGTAATTTTCACGGCATTACTCACCAATGGCGTTGTGCATGGGCCAGACGTTACCATGCGGCGATAATAGGTAGTACCGTTTATAGCCGAAGGATCATAGTCCTTTGCAGTAGCTCCCTCAATATTGGCAAACGTTGTATTGTCGGGCGAGTTTTGCCATTGGTAAGCATAAGCGCCCGATCCCCCGGTTGGCGTAGAGCCGATTATAATTGCAGGGTCGCCTGTAACGCAAAAAGCAGTTGCAAGCGGAGCCGTTATCGCATTATTTGCCGTGGCGGGCAGTACTTTCATACTGATGACATTACTATTTACCGGGGCAACACAATTTCCGGATGTAGCTACCCTACGATAATAAGTATCAACAGTAATGATACCCGGATCAAGATCAATTGACGTGGCCGCAGGTATGTTGGTAAAAACTACATTATTAGCAGAGCTTTGCCACTGATAAGTAAATGTGCCTATGCCACCCGATGGTGTATTACCCGTTATAACCGCAGGATTGCCGCTTGTGCAAAAAGTTGTAATGACGGGGGCTGTGATCACATTATTAGTGATAGCAACCGGGACTACAATTTTTATGCTGATAGTATTACTTATTAACGGAACCGTACAAACATCTGATGTAACCGAACGACGAAAATAAGTTGTAACACTTACAAGAGTTGGGTCATAATTTTTTGACGCCGCTCCTGCTATATTACTAAAATTAACATTGTCGGTTGATATCTGCCATTGGTAACTATAAATACCGTTACCGCCGGTTGGCGTACTGCCCGTTATTGCCCCCGGATCTGTCGCAACACAAAACGTGTTGGCAGCAGGTGCGGTTATGGAGTTGGCCGCCAGGGCCGGTTCTACTTTTATAGTTACAGCATTGCTTAATACAGGCAACGTACATGCGCCGGAAACTACCGCCCGTCTGAAATAGGTATTCACACTCACCGCCGGCGGATCGTAGTCTTTTAACGTTGCGCCAGCTATATCTGTAAAGGTTGTGTTATTGGCTGAACTTTGCCATTGATAAGTAAATACACCGGTACCACCAGACGGTGTGCTGCCAATAATTGCAGCCGCATTACCCGTTGCACAAAAATTAGCCGCAACAGGGGCAGTTATGGCATTATTGGTTATTACCGGCTGAACTGAAATTGTTATTACGTTGCTTGCCAACGGAACTGTACACAATGCCGAAGCGGCCATGCGGCGGTAATAAGTGGTAACATTTACAACACCTGGATCATAATCCCTGGCGGTTGCCCCGGCAATGGTAAAAAAGTTAACATTATCTGCAGATGATTGCCAGGTATAAATATAAGTTCCATCGCCACCAGAAGGAACGTTTCCGATAATTGCCAGTGGATTACCCGCCGCGCAAAATACCGAGGTAGCAGGAGCGGTGATCTTATTGTTGGACAAGGCCGGTTGTATGGTGATGGCAACCACATTGCTTAAAGCCGGCGTAGCACAACTGGCCGAAATTACCGCCCGCCGATAGTATGTAGTAACATTTAACGTAGCCGGGGCATAATCCTTTGCCGTTGCACCGGCAATATCGGTAAAGGTTGTATTGTTGACAGATGATTGCCATTGGTAGGCGAAGGGACTGCTACTTACAGGCGTACTACCAGAAATTACTCCGGGATTACCTGTTACACAAAACACGTTTGGCGTTGCTGCAGTGATCGTATTATTACTTATAGCGTTGTTTACAACAACGGCATCTTCATTTGTTGATTTACTTCCGTTATAGTTTGCACCTCCAACAGTGCCGTAACTTGTGGTTTGATATGTTGTGTTCGATCCGGTAAAGGCATTAGCTTTAGCGGTAATCCGCCGGTTGGGTGCCGTATAATCCCGGGTTGGGTCCAGGTAGAGCGCTTGTGCGTTGCTATTGTAGGTACCCGAGGCAACACACCCAATTTTTACTATCAAATTGATGGTGACAGAGCCGCCGGCAGGAATTACAAAATCGCCCATCAAAGGCCGCACATCCGTTCCGGTATTGATTAAAGTAGTTGCGCCCGTTGCTGCATTCTGATAAGTAGCTGTGGCAGATTGAAAGGTAAATCCGGAAGGTAATATGCAATCGGCTTCAACACCAGCTGCACTACCGGCAGAAGGGTCATTTGTAATTTTAATAGTATAAGTTGCTGTACCCCCCACAGTTTTAGGTATTGCCGGATTTAGTATGCTCATGGTTGTAGTCAGCAACGGAAAACAAACCGATGTACCAGATTGCAAATAAGGGGGAAGGGCCGCTGTATTAATTGAAATCACGTTACCAGTAACACCACCGCCAGAATTATGGGTGATGCCGTTCCCGCTATCTGTTTTACCCGGAAGCCCCCCCGACACGTCACTATGAAAAGCTCCGGAAGGTAGATTATAAAAGATAATTCCACCTCCGCCACCACCACCAGGCCCGTGTGGCTGAACGCCGGTTGTGGCGGGACTATCACCTTCTGTATTGCCACCCCGCCCGCCTTTAGCCTGAACGGTAATATTAGCTGTAGCACTCGCGTTGGATACTTTCAAAAATACCGAGCCGCCTGCACCACCACCACCAGAACCATCAGGATGCGAACCATAAACGCCCGGGGCGCCATTTGCGCCATTTGCCAGGATGGTTCCGTTGCCGGAAATGGTACGCGCGCTAACTATCACAATACCACCGCCTACACCTCCCTTAACTCCGGTAAGTGCATCGTTAGCGTGGCCGCCGCCACCGCCGCCGCCCATAATTAAACGTGTGGCATCATCAGGAGTTGAATTTACATAACTTTGTGATCCGGGCCGGCCGCCGCTTGGCTGACTTCCGCCGAATGGCTCGTATCCCCAGGCACCTACACCACCGCTACCGCCATTACCGCCGCCACCACCACCGGCGTTGGTATCGTTACCCCCGCCGCCCGCATTTGCAGGTGCGCCTTTACCCGCCGAACCGCCGGGTAAGCCTTCTTCTACATTATCAACCTGATTAAAGCCATCCCACATATACCTTGGCGTACCGGCAATACCTTCACCTTTCCCCGATGCACGATCATCTGTTGCATAGGTAACATACAGATCTGAAATATTGGCCGCAGCATTTTTTACCAGGCTATAACCGCCCCTGAAACCTCTTTCAGAAACGTCAACAGTAAAACCATTAAAATCCATGTTACCCGATACCTGGAATGCTATAATACCGCCAGCATTGCCATTAAAAGGCGGCGGCGAAATATTTGATGTCAGCTTTAAATTGGCATACTGAGGTACCCTGATCACCTGAAAACAGCGCTTGCCCCTTGCACTGGTTGAGCTGGCATTAGTATAGGTATAAACGGTCCCCCCGCCTGTTCCCGACCCGCTGAAAGTTAAAGTGCCGCCTGTAAGCGGTACATTGCTGGTTGCCATTACATATTCAAACTTACCACTGTTACCCAAGGCGGTAAAACCTGTTCCGCCTAAATTATCTGCTCCGGCGGTAGGCTTCCCACTGCCATAGGTTGTACTATTTTCGTAATTTATAGTGGCATCCTGTGTCTGGATAATTAACAGTAAATCGCCGGATTTAATTGGCACAGTACCAAAATTATTTCCATAAGCATCAACAGCGGGTACTTTGGTTAGGTTTATTGTTTTGCTACCGGCGGCCAATGTTACATTATTTATGGGCGGGAAATAAGTATTTATTGATCCGTTAATGTTTGTCGTGCCATCGGCACCTGATGTGGCACACACCGTCGGAGTTGATGGAGGAATTACAGGCGGTGTAATTGAAGCAAAAACAACTTCAACTACATAATTTAATGACTTACAATTGCCGTTACTAAGCTGATAGGTTACCGGAGTAGTAAAATCCTGTGCAATGCCCGAAGCCGGGTTTATTGTAATTCCAGTGCTTACACCTATAGCAGGAACAAGCGCCGTTACGTTTGTACCCTGTGGTACTGTAATTGTTATTTTAAGTTTGGTTTGGTCAATTACCGCCGGAACACTCTGGTTAGGAACAGAAAAACTGGTTATTTGTAAGGCTGGGGCGGCAACACTTTGAATATATTTCGCAATGAAACTATCCCTTACATCGCTTTGTGCGGTAAGCGGGTAATCGCTACAGGTTGTAGCATCAAAATCAACGGTTGAGCAAAATGATCCAACCAGTAAAACCGCATTGTTTTGATCAATATCGACATTTCGGGCTAAGGAATTATTGCAATTAGCACTTCCGGCGCTAAATGCCCATTTATAATTTACATTTTCATCAAACTTCGACAAAAAAAGATCTCGCTGACCATGAAATTGAATAAGCGCATCGGTGGCCGACGGATCGAAATCAATGCTACCGCTAAAGTACCCTGAAACATATATTTCATCATCCTTACTGGCAACTATTCCGTAATTATAAATGCTGCCACCAGGGGCGCCTATATCATTCGCAACCTGGAAAGTTCCGTCGCTTTTATATTTGGCAATAAAAATATCCTGTTGCCCTTGCGGGTTTAATGTTTTGGTTCCGTTAAAAATCAGCGATGATGAAAATGGGCCATCTATATAGATGTCATTTTTAGAATTGACACATACGTTTGTATTGTTGTTTACAACTCCGCCCTGGATACCATTTACCCAAATCAGCTTGCCGGCCGGAGTGTATTTTGCTAAGAATGTGGAAGTACCATTTCCGTTAAAAAAAGTTGCCGTTCCTAAAGGGTTGAAATTATCGTTACCATTAAAAACGCCGGATAAAATTACGTTATTGTTAGCATCGATAGCACAATTGTGTGTTTCGCTATTGTCTGAATCGGCAATATTTATTGCCCAAACAAAATTGCCGTTAACATCATATTTAACAGCCAGGCCATTAAATGCGCCTTGTGAGCTAAATGATTGTCCCCCTACATCTATTGTACCTTGATATTGTGACACTGCTACTACACTACCTTGACTATCGGCCACCACCTTACCACCATAATCCGTTTGAAAGCTACCTATTGAATGGGCCCACGAAAATTTTCCATTTGTTGTTAGCCTGATTATGAAAGCATCTTTATCTCCATTATTATTCAACATGGAAACACCCGGTCCGGGGTCAGCATCCATTGAAGAGGAATCATATTGACCGCATACGGTTGGGTTTCCGTTATTGTCAATTGTAAGAGAGTTTACCTGGTCCGTGCCTTCCCCACCTACACTCACTGCCCAAATAAGTGCTCCTGCAGACGTATATTTTGCGATATAGGTATCAAAACTACCACCTACCGATGTCAGGTTGTACACACCCCCGGGAGATGGATCAAAATCCACTGTTCCGCTGAAAAGACCGGTAACATAAATGTTATTTTGTTTGTCGGCCTTTACGCCAGACGGTATAGAATTGCTACCAGGGCCGCCAATCCCATCAACCCATTGAGGCTTTGATATCTGGCCTAACCCCAAAAACGGGGCTGAAATAAGAAGCAGCAAATAAAATAACCTGCCGGGTATTTTTGTGATCAAAGTTTTCGGTAATTAATTAAGGTTTAATTATAATAAATAAATTGTTACGTCACAACTTATTTAGCCATTATCTACTGGGTTTTATTTTTTTAAGTATCGAATCTATTTTCTCATTTACATCATCCGAAACATGAAAGTAATATGTCATCAATATATAAACCAAGGTTGTTACTCCGCTGCGTAACACTATATCCAGGTATAAATTGGGCATACGCCAAAAGTATTTGCCCACCAAAAAGCTCACAAGTGCAATAACTACGGCCAACAGGTGTTTATAATGGAATGGCTGCATTTTAAACCTTACCTTAATATAAAACCAGTTGCCCAAATTAAGAGCAGTCATGGTTATCAGGTATGCCAAAGCGGCGCCGGCCCCTCCGTATTTGGGTATAAGCAGATAGTTTAAAAATATGCATACTAAACTTGAAATAACAACGAAACCCATTGCCAGGCGGTATTTATGAGATGCCGCAATAATAGCGGTATTTAAGCCCCCGGTAATATCTACTAAAAAGCCTAAACCTATGATGATAAATACATTAAAGTGATCGCTATATTCTTTTTTGCGAAGAATGTCAGCCAAATTATCTCTATTAATAATAATACCAATAAACAACAGTAAGCCAGCAACCAATTGTATAACAGAAGTTTTATAATAAAGATCGGCAATAGTGGCCATATCTTTTGATTTCCAGGAGTCGGTTACTATTTGATAGGTTGTACGGCTTAGCGCTTGCGCCGGAACACCTATAACGATGGCTATATTAAAGAAAAAACTATAAACCCCCTGTTCAGACAGCCCGGACATTGAACTTAGCATAATTATATCTACTTTTTGCAGCAGTACATATACCGTAGTCGATATTAATGTGTACAAACCATAAGTCATAAGTTCTTTACTGTTGATTTTCGAGATACTTTGTCTTTTTAGCCTGATTGAGATTTTTTTGGACACAGCTATGCTGATTAACAGCATAACAGATACTAAAAAGTTAATAAAAACATATAATATTATAAACCCCTGAAAATCGATCCATTTTAAGGCAAGCATTAAAATACCCGCAGTAGTAAACAATCGCAAAAGAACATCTTTTAAAAGGCCCGAAAAAACAGTTTGATAAATAACCCTTCCTGTCATTTCAAGAAAATTAAAGCAAATAGTAAAAAAAGTAAGCGGTATCAGGTAATAATAATATTTTAAAAACAATGGCGACTTTTGGATATAACTGGCAACAATAATTGGCTTAAATACAATAAAAAGCAAGGTTGCCGCTATAAACCCAATTAATGAAACCATTGCCGCCCAGTGCATAAAGCCTTTGTGCTCGCGGTCTTCTGTACGGTGATAGGCAAAATACCTGGCAATAATATTGGGGATACCTAACGATGCAATAATTGAATATAAAATTGCTAAACCGCCAATTAAGTTAAATAAGCCATATTCTTTAGTGCTTAAATAAATAGGGTACAATAAAACCAAATTTATATAACCTATAACCATACCGGTATAAGTTATGAGCGTATTTTTATAAGCGTTTTTTTTAACAATGCCCATGCACAGTATTTATAAAGCTGAATTGTTTAACAAATATTTATATTTACTAAAAAGAGTCCTGTTGTTTGAAAGCCGGCCTGCTAAAACTTTTCGTTATCGGCTTTGCCTAATTTCCCCTCAAGCCCATCCCTTACCGCTACCAATAGTTTTGAATATGCCTCCTTTTTCGAACTCATCAAACTTATCAGTTTCAGATAGCTTAAATACAACCCTTTGTTCAGTTTGAAAACCAGCATATTGCTGATAAAGTTATTGGAGTAAAAAAACATCCGGTTTCTGACATGGTAATATGTTCTGAAATTCCATTGATCAAGTAAATGAGAATGGAAGGGCTTTCGCTTGTAATCCAACCCTTGTGATTTGTCAATATCAACCACTTTGCATACGGGTATAAGCCAGATAGTGCCTTTGTTTTTGGTAATACGATAAGTGTATTCAGAATCGTCGACATATAAAAACAGCCTTTCATCAGGAAATCCGATATCGTTAATTATCGATCTGTGAAGTAATAACCCTCCATATGGAACGTATGGCATCTGAACCCGGCTTTTATAAGGCTTATCTGTCTGAAATTTATAGCTCAGCTTTTGGTATTGATTGGCTAATATCCTAAAAACATTAAATCCCATAAAATCGTTAAAAGCCAGGTAACGATGGGAGTTTTCTCCCTGAGCTATTTTTACGTGTTGCATCCTGTCTTCGCGAAGGCAAAATAAAGCTTTCCTGTTGTCGGCCCCTTCAATGCTTTGCCATTCTGCCAGCAGTACGGTGAGCACATCGGCACAGGGCAGGTTATCGTCATCAAGCAGAAAAAAAAAATCGGCTTTGGTGTTTTCCACGGCATATTCAATCGCCATTTTATACCCCCCCGCAGACCCCTTGTTCTCGGTATTACTTATAACATCTATTCTACCGTCCTCAAGCTTTCTTACCTTATCTGCCACACTATATAATGAAGCGTTGTCAATAACAATTACCTGCGTTATTTGATTAAAGGCGAGTACACGTTTTAGTACTTTTTCCAGAAACCGCCACCTATCGCCATAAGTAACAGTTAAGATACATACACTATTTTCTAAGCCTGACATCAGTCGTCAAAATTATCATTTTATCAACAATAACTAACATGTTTTAATTTATCAAACATTTGCAGTTTTTATAACCGGTTTCAGAATAAGTCTTTTTTTTACCGGCAAGAATACATTATTTAATTACTTTTGGTTTCAAATACTTACAATAAAAGGGATGAATGATTTAGAAACTTATTTTAATCAAAACACAGAAAGAGTTATTTTAAAATGGCCCCATTATTTTGAAGTATACGAAAGACATTTTAGCAAATACAGGAATAAAGATATTGTTTTGTTAGAAATAGGAACATTTAACGGGGGTAGCCTGCAAATGTGGAAGAACTATTTTGGCGATCGTGCCAAAATCTATGGTATCGATATCAATCCTAATTGTAAACAGGTTGAAGAAGAAAACATCACTATACTGATAGGATCACAATCTGACCGTAATTTTTTAAAGAAAGTAAAAGAAGAAATTCCTCCTATTGATATTTTGATTGACGATGGGGGACACACCATGTTACAACAAATTGTTTCTTTTGAAGAGTTGTTTTCGCACGTAAAGCCCGATGGTGTTTATTTATGTGAGGATATGCATACTTCATACTGGGTACGTTTTGGAGGAGGATTTAAAAGGAGAGGAACATTTGTAGAATATTCCAAAAAATTTATTGATTATTTAAACGCCTACCATGCCGAAAAATCATTGAAGGTTAATTCTTTTACAGAATCGGTAAACTCCTTACATTATTACGATAGTATTTTGGTTATCGAAAAAAGGCCTACGCCAAAACCGTATACTGCCAAAACCGGTACTATCACAATACCTTATGCCGAAGAAGAAATGAAGGGGCTTGAGCTATTTTTTAAGAAAAAGTTAAATTATAAAGTTACATATGCACTAAACAGGTTTTTAGCTTTCTTTAGGCTGCCATTAAAAAATGGCGATTTTTATAATAAATAACTTAAGCAATTACATGATTGGGGCATAAAATATTTGCTATTGCAGCTTACCGGTTTTTTTAGTGATGAAGTGCAGCCACCCTTTTAGCATAAACCGGAGTTTTATCATTTTATGCTTTTCATATAATAAAACATGCCTCAAATCTCGGAACATGCTTAAAAATATGTTGTAACAAAAGCCGGGGTAATGCCGCCAGTACTTGAATATAAGTATCAATTTATTTCTGGTGATATAATACCGCCTTACTTCATTGTAATTAAGCGCGGTTATTTGATATCCCGCAGGCGATTGGTGTTTGGTTGCATTGCCCAGGTTGTGCGCCAGGTGTACCGTATTAAGCCTTAATACTTTAAAGTTGTGCACGTTTAACCGCAGGCAATAATCCCAGTCAACCGCGTCAATAAAATACCGTTCGTCAAAACCGTTAATATACCGGTAAGCAAACAGGCTGATAAGGTTTCCCGATGTCATGGTTGTTAACACCGCCTCATCATGCGTTGCCGGTTTAACAGAAACATTGGTTTGATGAAATGGCGATACGATACCGGTAAGCTCCTCATCCTGTTGTATCGCAAATTCAATTAACTTTAAAATATCACCCGGCTCAAACCTGCTGTCTTGGTCCATCGTGAGCAACCAATTGGCGCCATTGGCAATGGCCAGCTTTGCACCCTGGTTTAAGGCATAGGCAATACCCTGGTTAGTTTGGTTTTTTATATATATGCATTTAGGAACGGAGTTTAGCCCGTTAATAACATTTAAGTCGGTTTCGGCAGAATTATCAATAACGTATAAATGCTCCAAACCATCAATATATGATTTGATATTACCAACAAGCGAAATATCAGGGTGGTATAAAACTACCACGCCTTCAATTTTATTTTTCTGCATCAGCTTATCAAATTAAAAACAACAGGCACCATTAAGTGTGTAACCATATTTACAAAAATATACAAAAGAAACAGTTTAGATATCGCATTAATTATTGTTAAAAAAAAAGAGGCAAACCTAAGCTTGCCTCTGCCTTATTATAATAAAATAATGATTATTGGCTTGTAAATTTCTTAGCGTTTATTTTACGCTCGTTTTCGTTCAGGTAAATTTTGCGTAAACGGATGCTTTGCGGCGTAACCTCGATGTACTCATCAGCCTGGATGTACTCCATTGATTCCTCTAACGAGAATTTGATAGCCGGTGCAATCCTAACGTTGGTATCGCTACCAGATGCACGCATGTTGGTTAGCTGCTTGCCTTTGGTTAGGTTAATAACCAAGTCGTTATCGCGGATGTGCTCGCCTAATACCTGTCCTTCGTAAATATCAACTCCCGGATCAACGTGGAACCTGCCACGATCCTGTAATTTATCAATGGCGAAAGCGGTGGTTTTACCTGTATCCATAGATACCAATACACCATTTAAACGGCCTGGGATAGTACCTTTCCATGGCTCGTATGCTTTAAAGCGGTGTGCCATGATAGCCTCGCCGCCGGTAGCGGTTAATACGTTGTTACGCAAGCCTATGATACCACGTGCAGGGATATCAAATTCCAGGTGTTGTAAATCGCCTTTAGGCTCCATTACCAACAAATCGCCTTTACGTTGTGTTACCAGCTCAATTACTTTACCTGCAACATCGCCCGGTACATCAACAATAAGGGTTTCAACCGGCTCGCATTTAACACCGTCAATTTCTTTAACGATAACCTGCGGCTGACCTACCTGCAATTCGTAACCTTCACGACGCATGGTCTCGATCAGTACTGATAAGTGAAGGATACCACGGCCATACACCAGGTATGAGTCAGGCGATTCGGTTTCAACAACCTTAAGCGCCAGGTTTTTTTCCATCTCTTTGTACAAACGGTCGCGTAAGTGGCGTGAAGTAACAAATTTACCTTCTTTACCGAAGAAAGGAGAGGTATTGATGGTGAACAGCATGTTCATGGTTGGCTCATCAATTTTTATAACCGCCAGTTGCTCTGGTTTTTCAAAATCGGCAATAGTATCGCCAATATCAAAACCTTCAATACCAACAACAGCGCAGATATCGCCCGAGCTAACTTCTGTAGCGCGTACTTTACCTAAACCTTCAAAGGTATAAAGTTCTTTAATTCTTGATTTTTGGATAGTGCCATCGCGTTTTACCAAAGATACCGGCTGGTTTTCTTTGATAGTACCACGTGCCACACGACCGATAGCGATACGGCCTACGAATGAAGAATAATCCAAAGAGGTAATCTGCATTTGTAAAGTACCTTCAGCAATAGGTGCAGGAGGAATATTAGCTAATATGGCATCCATTAACGGGAAAATATCCTCAGTAGGAGTTTTCCAGTCGGTGCTCATCCAACCTTGTTTTGACGAACCGTAGATAACCGGGAAATCCAGCTGATCTTCAGTTGCTTCAAGGTTGAAGAATAATTCAAATATCTGTTCGTAAACTTCTTCAGGGCGGCAGTTTTCTTTATCTACCTTGTTTACAACCACAATTGGTTTTAAGCCTAAAGCCAAAGCCTTTTGGGTTACAAAGCGGGTTTGAGGCATAGCGCCTTCAAAAGCATCGCAAAGTAGCAATACACCATCGGCCATTTTCAATACACGCTCAACCTCGCCACCAAAATCGGCGTGACCAGGAGTATCAATAATGTTGATCTTAACGTCTTTATACCTTACCGAAACGTTTTTTGATACGATGGTGATACCTCGCTCACGTTCCAGGTCATTGTTGTCCAATATTAATTCACCAGTTTCCTGGCCATCACGAAAGATGGCGCAACTGTGTAAAATTTTGTCAACCAATGTAGTTTTACCGTGGTCAACGTGTGCGATGATCGCAATGTTTCTTATTTTTTGCATGAAATATGCCCCTATAAATTTGGCGCAAAGGTACGTTTAATATATGAGATTTTAAAACGTTGTCAAGTTATTGGATATTTAATTGTTTTTTGCTGACATTTGGAACACAATGAAAAAAATCCTACTCCTGCTATTTTCAATAGTGCTTATTGGAAATATATCAAAAGCTCAAACATGGGTGACCCACAGAGGTGATAATCGAATTTCTGTAAAATTCCCAACAGAACCCAAGGAATTAATTAAAGGCACTTACGGCGCTACACTTAAAGATAGCAGCAATGTATTTGTATTCACGATTGTTGATTTTGAAGAAGTGGCACATATTGACTCAACAGCCTTGGCTCCGTTTAAAGCCACGCCTCAATTTGCCGCACAACTTAAGGAAGGAATGAGTAAAAGTTTGCCGAGCGTAAATCTGGAAGACTTTAAGATAGGCACATGGAAAGGCTTCACCAGTTATACCACATCAGGAACAGATAAATTAAGCAATAAATACACCATATTTATGATTTTGATTGGCAACAAACTGTACAGCCTATCAACAATTATAAAAAACAACACGACCATAAACCTAACAGCTGATTACTTTGCATCCATTATACTAAGCAGTTAAATTATTAAAAATCCTACCTCCCAAAAGCCCAGCACAAAAACTTACCCATTACTCTGCCCCAGGTTTCGGTATTATGGCTGCCGCCAACAACTTCAACATACTGAATATCCGCAGGGCGCGAATAGCCTTTTGCTTCCAGTTCCTTAATCAGGTCGATGGTGTCGTCAATAGCGTCTATAATCCCGTTTTTGTTCCGGTCGCTGGTTTCATCTTTGGTGCCTGTTTGCAGCCAGAACTTTAAACAGGGTTTATCTTCGGTTTCTCTGATTAAAGCATGCGCAATCCGGTCGTTATCTGTGTACCCTTTAGCCAAGTCCTTACTTCTCCACCAGAACGAACCTGAAAATACCCCCACCTTATCAAACACATCCGCGTTATTCCAGCAAATGTCAAATGCCGATAACCCGCCTAAAGAAAAACCGGCAAAGGCCGTACTTTCAAATTCGTGAATACCTGTTTGCAGCTTTATCTGCGGCAGCAATTCATTTATAATAAATTGAGTATAATTATCAGCCATTGCACCCCGCTTTTTAAAATCGGCCCTGCCGGCTACCCCGTATTCCTGCAGCCTATCTTCACCGGCGTGTATGGCCGCCACCAACAATGGTTTTATGCGGTTGGTGTTATATAGTTGTTCCAGTGTTTGGCTAAGTGCAAGGTTTTCCAGCTCCTGTCCGTCGTTCAGCAATAAAAGGTTTAACGGCTCTGCAATTTCCTGTTCATCGGGTATTAAAAGGGTTAATGTTACTTCCCTTTTTAGCAGGGTTGAATTTATCGTTATCGTTTTTTCTATTATCGTCATTTCTGTTTCAGCCCAGCCCCAATTCATCTTATGTTAATTTTAAAGGGCACAAAAGTACGCTATGTTTTCAGTTTATTAAGGTAATGTATTAATTTATCAGTTAGTTGCCTTTTTCAGTTAAACCACTTAACTTACATCAATTAAAACTTAAACTGCCCATTTTGATAGAAAAATATCATCGCTGGTACTCGCCAAACTTAAACCTGCACGTAGAAATGCTGGTATTTGGCGATCGTGGATTTCCTGTTATACTATTCCCTACTACCAAGGGCCGCTATCACCAGAATAAGGATTTTGGCCTGATTGATAGCGTAAAATGGTTTGTAGACCAGGGCCTGGTGAAGATTTACTGCCCCGATACGTTGGATGACCGCACCTGGTACGATAAAGGCATCCACCCGGCCGACCGCGCCCGCAATTACAGCTGGTACGATAAAATGCTTTTACATGAGCTGGCGCCCTGGGCTATGCACGAAACCGGCATTGGTAAAGTAGCAGTTGCCGGATGCAGTTTTGGCGGTTACCATGCTGCAAACTTTGCATTTAAGCATCCCGAAAAAGTGGCGCACCTTTTTACAATGGGCGGCGCCTTTGATATCAAAATGTTTACCGACGGCTTTTATAACGACGATATTTTTTACAACAACCCCGTAGATTATTTGCCCGGCAGCAACACCGGCGACCTGTGGAACATCAACATCATCCTGGGCACATCTGAACATGACATTTGCAAGGATTATAATATCCAGCTATCAAACATTTTAAATAAAAAAGGTATTAACCATTGGCTGGATATCCGCCCGAATGCCAGTCACGACTGGCCGATTTGGAAAGAAATGTTTCCGCATTATTTGTCAACGATAAAATAGAATTAAGAATCAAGACAGAAAAACAATACTATCTAAAACTTAAAATCTACATAAAAACAGCCAGGAGCCCAAAATGCAAACTGCAAACCGGCAACTGCAAACTGAACAACACTATGAAAAAAATAGGCATCTTATTCGGACAGGAAAATTCGTTCCCACAGGCTTTTGTGGATAGGATAAACCAGAAAGCAGAGAAAAACATATCGGCGGAGTTTGTCCGCATTGATAAAGTAATACAGGCCGAACCATTGGATTACGCGGTGATTGTGGATAGAATCTCGCAGGATGTTCCTTTTTATCGCGCTGCATTAAAAAATGCTGCTATTTGCGGTACGGCTGTTATCAATAACCCCTTTTGGTGGAGCGCCGACGAGAAGTTTTTTAACAATGCGCTGGCTGTAAAAATTGGCATACCCGTACCCAAAACAGTGATATTACCTTCAAAAGATCTACCCGATGATACTACAGACAAATCTTTCCGTAACCTGGCTTACCCGTTGGATTGGGACGGCATTTTTAACTATGTTGGTTTCCCTGCCTACATGAAACCATTTGATGGTGGCGGCTGGAAAGAGGTTTATAAACTGGAGGATAAAGAAGATTTTTTTGACAAGTACAACAAAACCAAACAGTATGTAATGATGCTGCAGGAAGAGGTGGTTTTTGACGATTATTTTCGATGCTACTGCATTGGCGGCAAGCACGTACGCATTATGCAATACGAGCCGCGCAACCCGCATCATTTGCGTTACGAGCATGGCAAAGCGCCTGCATCAAAAAAATTATTAGAAACTGTTAAAGATTATGTGATAAAACTGAACCAGTTTTTAGGCTACGATTTTAATACCGTGGAGTTTGCCATTCGCGATGGCATCCCCTATGCTATTGATTTTTGTAACCCTGCCCCCGATGCCGAAGTTACCAGCGTAGGCCAGGACAATTTTGAATGGGTGGTTGAAACTGCTGCCGATTACGCCATTGAACGCGCCAAAAAACAAAAGGACGGTTTAGACAACCTTACCTGGGGCGAGTTTGTAAAAACATCCGCTGCGAAAACTCCGCTGGTAAGCGCGAAAGCAAAACCGGCTAAAGTGGATGTATCCGTGGGTGTAGTTGAACATGCTATTGAGGTAGAAGGGAAAGTGAAGAAGGAGAAGGTGGTGAAAGCGAAGAAAGTAGCAAAGAAGTAATATAGGATAGCGAGGGGTTTAAGGTCATCGCTTTAGTTAAAAAAGCCCGGACTGGCGCGATTCCCCTCTTGAGAGGGGCGGAGGGGTGTGTTCTGAATGTTGTATAACACACCCCTGCCCTCGCACAGCCAAACCCGCCCCCTCTCGAGAGGGAACTTTTACGTATTTAACCTAACCAATTATGAACAAGTTTACCTTAGGTGTTGAAGAAGAATTTATGGTGATTGACCCTGTAAGCAGGGAGCTAAAATCGCACGAGCAAAAAATTGTAGATAGCGCGCAAAAAATCCACGAAGACCAGGTGAAGGCCGAAATGCACCAGGCGGTTGTGGAGGTAGGCACGCATATTTGCCATAATACCACTGAAGCCCGTAAAGAGGTAAGCAAACTGCGCACAACCGTGGCCATGCTTGCCGGCGATATTGGCTTGCGCATTGGTGCAGCGGGAACGCACCCGTTTTCGCACTGGCAACATCAGCTCATCACAGATCATCCACGTTATTTCGAGATTGTAGATGAGATGCAGGAGGCTGCCCGCTCCAACCTCATTTTTGGCTTACACGTGCATGTGGGCATCCAATCGCGGGATATGGCTATCCATATTGCCAACCAGGTGCGATATTTTTTACCGCACGTGTATGCCTTATCAACAAACTCTCCGTTTTGGGAGGGAAGGAACACTGGGTTCAAATCCTTCCGCACCAAGGTATTTGATAAATTTCCGCGCACCGGTATTCCCGATTATTTCAGTAGCATCGAGGAGTACGATAATTATATTAAGCTGCTGGTAAAAACCAACTGCATCGATAACGCTAAAAAAATCTGGTGGGATATCCGGGTTCACCCGTTTTTCGAGACTATCGAATTTCGCATTTGCGATTGCCCCATGCTGGTTGATGAAACTATCGCCTTTGCAGCACTTTTCCAAGCCCTGTGTGCTAAGCTATATAAGCTCCGTCAGCAAAACATGAAGTTTATAACCTACTCGCGGGCGCTTATTAATGAAAATAAATGGCGGGCCGCCCGTTACGGCATTGATGGTAAAATGATTGATTTTGGTAAAGAGATGGAGGTAAACACCCGGTCGTTAGTTTTGGAGCTTTTAGATTTTGTGGACGATGTGGTTGACGACCTTGGCTCGCGCGATGACCTGCAGTATGTACACAAAATACTGGAAACCGGCACGGGGGCCGACAGGCAGCTGGCAGTTTACCAGCAAAATAATAACTTTGCAGATGTGGTTGATTACATCACATCGCAAACACTAAAGGGACTGTAACGACAGAATGACAACGAAACCGGAAATAAAAGTAGCCATACTTGATTTGTATGATGGGATAGCGAATGAGGGGATGCGCGGTTTCCAGGATATTTTAAACAGATATAAAGTACAACACGATTTAAATATCACTTACAAAATATTTGATGTTCGCAGGGGATGCGAGGTGCCTGGGCTTGATTTTGATATTTACATATCAAGCGGAGGCCCCGGCAGCCCTTTACATGAGGGTACGGAATGGGAAAAGAAATATTTCAGGCTCACAGACAAGCTCGAAGACCACAACCTATCCGGCACTACCGATAAAAAGCATGCCTTGTATGTTTGTCATTCTTTCCAGCTGATGTGTTGCAAATACGGCTTAGGTGATATTAATACCCGCCGCTCACCATCATTTGGCGTGTTGCCGGTAAATAAAACCGGGGCCGGTTTAACCGAGCCACTATTTGAAGGCCTTGCCGAACCATTTTACGCGGTTGATTCAAGAAGCTGGCAGGTGATCAATCCGAACGAAAACCGGTTTAAAGAATTGAATATGCAGCTGGTGGCTATCGAAAAAGAGCGCCCGCATATTGACTTACCGCGCGCAATGATGGCCATTCGCTTTGACGAGTATTCCTTTGCTACCCAGTTTCACCCCGAAGCGGATGCCAATGGCATGAAAAACCTGCTTTTAAAGGAAGACAAAAAAGATGAGGTAATTAACGAGCATGGCGACGTAAAATACAAGGAAATGCTAAGCCACCTTGCCGACCCTGACAAAATCAGCCATACCCAACAAACACTAATCCCTAATTTTTTGGATCAGGCTGTGATGAGTTTACAAGGATTGATATAAGAAAAATATTATTACAAGAAGTAAAATCCAGGTGGTTGTAAAACCCGCAGCCGATGAAAGAACAATGAATCTGATAACCCGCTATGACCTCCGCTGTTGCGGTTTTGTTGCGGTTTTATTTTATGAAAATTCATAATACATTGACTATCAAGAAGATGTTATTTTTCGCTGTTTCACCAGTTGCGCAACACTACAGCAATGATTCTGAAAATTCTAAAATCCTGTAAATTCTGATTCAGACATATATTAACAAAGCCGCAACCCAATAGGACTGCGGCTTTGTTAATATTAAAATATCTTCTGATTAGTTGCTCTTACTGTTATCTGCATTAAACAGCTTTGCTTTATCAACTTTTTCCACTACCATACCATCGGCAAGTGTTTTAGTGATGGCCGCATAAGGGGCAGATACCACTTCCTCGCCTCCCTTAAGTCCGGTCAACACCTGGATATAAGTATCATTCTGGATGCCTGTAGTAACCTGTACTTGTTTAAGCTTGTTGCCCGCAGTTAACACAAATACATATTCTTTTGATGGCTGTGTAATTGATGGTTTACTCTTGTCGTCGTCCTTTTTAGGCGGGCCATTCTGTTCCTTTTTCTCTTCGCGGGTGGTTACCGATTGAATTGGTACCGATAACGATTTTACCTGGTTGGTATTGATATCAACTGTAGCTGTTAATCCCGGGCGGAAAGGTGATGGGTTATCGGCAGATTTTTTTAATAAGGCTGTGTATGAGGCGGCATTGATACGCACTTTAACAGTAAAGTTAGTTACCTGGTCGGCTGTTGTACCTACCACATTGGCCGAGCTCCCTATTTCAGAAACTACACCGGTAAATTTCTTACCCAAAAACGCGTCAATCTCGATGTTGGATGAATCGCCCAACGAAATGCGATTAATATCGTTTTCGTTCACATCAACGTTAACATCCATTTTGCTAAGGTCAGATATGGTCATGATCTCAGTACCTGCAAATTGCTGGGTACCTAACACACGTTCGCCCAATTCGATAGATAGTTTTGATACTACACCATCAACCGGTGAGTAAATGGTTGTTTTGGCCAGGTTATCTTGCGCTTCTTTAACAGATGCTGATGATTGCGCTAAACCGTATTGCGAGCCAATAACATTTTGCTTGGCAGCTTCCAACGATGCCTTAGCGCCCTCGTAAGCGGCCTTGGCGTTTTCATATTCCGACACAGTAAGTACCTTATTTTTATAAAGCTCCTGGCTGCGTTTAAATATACCTGCCTGGTTATCAAATGTAGCCTGGGCCTGTTTTAACAATTGACCGGAGTTACCTACACTTGCTTTTTGGGTATTGTATGATGCAATGGCACGGTCATAACCAGATTTTAATATATCAGGACGGATTTTACAAAGCAACTGGCCTTTTTTAACCACGTCGCCTTCCTTAATTGGCAACTCAACAACCTCACCAGACACTTCAGGGCTTATCTTAACTTCGATATGCGGTTTTATTTTGCCGCTGGCAGACACGGTTTCATTAATAACGCGGGTCTCGGCTTTCTCGGTGGCAACCTGCGTTAAAGGCGGCTTACCAATAAGGCCTGTTACTTTGGCAATGATCAGCAGAACAATCAGCGAGCCAAGTCCTATCAGAATATATTTAGTAGTTTTTCCCATGATTATGAGTTTGGATATTTACGGTTTTAGTTTTTTTATTTATAATGTTATCGGTTTGCCCAGGTAATAATCAATCACTTTTGCCCTAAACACAACCATGTATTGCGCGTTGATCATGTCAAACTGCGATTTATTAAGGTTGGTTAAGGAGGTATTATAATCTAGCGAGTTTACCAAACCAACATTATAGCGCTGTTGTATAATGTTAAAAGCCTCTTTATTGGCCTGGTAAGTTTGCGTATATGACAGGTATGATTTTTCGGCAGCTTTTACATCCAATACCGCCTGGTAAATAATTTTGTTCAGGTTGTTGCGGGCAAGCTGTGTTGTTACCCTTGCATTTTCGTACTGTATTTTTGCTTTGCGCACCGATGTACGTGAACTAAAACGGTTAAAAATAGGTATCTGCAAACTAACCCCTACCGATTGGTTAAAGTTATCGCTCAGCTGTTTAAAAAACGGATACTTATTATATACTGCAGCATATTGTGGCACAGTAGCCGGCAGGCTGCGGTTGCCATTAACAAAACCAACAGTATCAACTCTGCCGGTAGGTGTTATCCCCCCCAATAAAGTACGCGCGTCTGAATAATTTGATCCCAACTGCCCAAACAATACTACACTTGGGTAATAATTACCCTGCGCTATTTTAATACCTTGTTGGGTAGCCTTCTCCCGTTGTTCTGCCAGCAATAAATCCGGGTTAACCAATTCGGCGGTTTTTAAAACCTCTTCGGCATTGTATAAGGTTTGAATGTCTGTCAGTTTGCTGATATCAGGTTTCTCAACTACTATATTTGTTTGCGGGGCCATTTCCATGTATTGCTTTAAGGTAAGCAACGAAATTTCATAGGCATTTTGAGCATTGGTATAATTCAGATCGGCTGTAGACACAGTTGCCTTTGCCTGCGACAGATCTGCCAGCGTTTGGTTGCCAACATCAAAGTTTTTTTGAGCCCTGTCTAAAGTAATTTTAGATACATCTATTTGCTGCTGAGCGGCTTTTACCAAATCCTGGTTGGTTAATACCTGTAAATAAGTAGTAACTACGTTTAAAATGAGGTCGTTCCTTACTTTTGCTGTTGCAGTTTTATCAGCATCCAGCAGTAAACGGTTCTGAATGATTGTATTGCGCAACTGCCCACCCTGAAACAGGGTTACCTGTGTTTGTATGGTACCATTCAACGCAAAAATGCGCTGGTTGATGAACTGGTTGGTAGATGGATCGATGTTACGGCCGAAGTTGAATGATGCCTGCGGGCCTGCGGTAAGGTTTGGGAGCTGGTTATATTTTGACTGTTTTAAAGTTTCATTATCCAAAGCCTCGGTAAACTGCGACTGTTTAATATTCAGGTTGCGCTCCAAAGCCATATCCACAGCTTTTTGTAACGATATTACCTCCTGCGCATTAGCCCTGAAGCTTAATGACGAAAACATGATGGCGCAAATAACAGTAGCTTTAAAAGATGGTATAAATTTTAGTTTCATAAGGTTTTTCTATACAATGGTAAGCAACTGATTACTACCTTGCGGTGTTGTTTTCTATCTACCGGAAAATTTAACATTAATTTCTGTTTGAATATGTACCTGGTTAAAACTCCCTGGCTGCTAAAAAAGCTTTATCCTGAGCTTATTTGGAATGTAAACCAAACTAACCGTTGTTGTATTTATCTCACTTTTGACGATGGACCCATACCTATTGTTACACCATTTGTTTTAAATATTTTAAAACAGTACAATGCCAAAGCAACGTTTTTTTGTATTGGCGACAATGTAAGCAAACATCCCGATATTTTCAGGCAGGTAGTTAACGATGGGCATGCTGTTGGCAACCATACCTACAACCACCTTAAAGGCTGGAAGACTGATAACAAAACCTACCTTGATAATTTCCTATTGGCAGATAAAATACTGCATACTAATTTATTTCGGCCACCTTACGGCCGTATCAAAAAACAACAGGTAATGGATTTAAAATCTGTTAAACCCGACATCAAAATCATCATGTGGGATGTGCTCAGTGGCGATTTTGATATTGACCTAAAGCCGGAGGATTGCCTGAAAAATGTACTGAAGCATACCGAAGCAGGATCAATAGTGGTATTTCATGATAGTTTGAAAGCCTTTGACAGGTTGAAGTTTGTTTTACCAAGGGCGATGGAGATTTGGAGTAAAGAGGGGTACTGTTTTGAGTTGATTAAGTTGGATTGAGTTGATTGGGTTGATTGGGTTGATTGAGTTGATTGGGTTGATTGAGTTGATTGGGTTGATTGGGTTGATTGGGTTGATTGGGTTGATTGGGTTGAAAATTATTTATGAGGAAGTACTTCACAAAAAATAAAATATTAAATGGCATCATTCACCGAACTGGAAACTTAGAAGTAGGCCCGAAAAATACGGATGTCGATTTCTGACCTTGTCAAAAGCTTTCCAAATGAGGAAAAATCAGGTTAACGGATCAAATAATTCGATGTTCAAGATCAATAGGAAACAACATCGCCGAAGGTCATGGCCGTTTCCATTTTCAGGATAATATTCGTTTTTGCATCATCGCCCGCGGCTCATTGTCGGAGACACTTGCTCACATGATTATTGCAAGAGATGAGAATTACATTGACGATAAAACATTAAAATCATTTCAAAATGACTACGGTCAATGCCTTAAATTATTAAACGGCTATATCTCTTTTATCAAAAAGAAAAAGAATGATGAATTAAGTTGAGTGAGTTGTTGATTAAGTTGGCTTGAGTTGAATAGGTTACAATTAATTCCATACAACCTACCCAATCCGTTCCAACCCATTCAACTCAACTCAATCCAACCCAATCAACCAACCCAATCAACCAACCCAATCAACCAACAACTTATTTAGAACCTATCCAAATAAGAATTGACGAAACCTTGATTATTAATTAGATGTTATATTTTGTAAATTCGCCGCACTAAGTTTCTGACAATCAATTTTAGTGTCAACTTCTTTTACTTTTCACCTAAAAATCAAATACAAATGGCTTTTGATTTAGATATGATCAAAAAGGTTTACGACCGCTACAGCACCCGTGTGGATGCTGCCCGCAAAGCGACTGGTAAACATCTTACTTTAACCGAGAAAATTTTATACGCCCACCTTTCAGAAGGCGATGCTAAAACAGCGTTTGGCCGCGGTGTGGATTATGTTGATTTTGCACCAGATCGCGTGGCTATGCAGGATGCAACAGCGCAAATGGCTTTATTGCAGTTTATGCAGGCTGGCCGTCCGCAGGTTGCTGTTCCATCTACCGTACATTGCGATCACCTGATACAAGCAAAAGTTGGCGCCGTTGCCGATTTAAATACCGCCGTTGACATCAACCGCGAGGTTTATGATTTCCTGGCTTCAGTATCTGATAAATATGGCATCGGTTTCTGGAAAGCAGGAGCCGGTATCATTCACCAGGTTGTATTGGAAAACTATGCGTTCCCTGGTGGTATGATGATAGGTACCGATTCGCACACGCCAAACGCGGGTGGCTTAGGTATGATTGCCATTGGTGTTGGTGGCGCCGATGCCTGCGATGTTATGGCCGGCTTACCATGGGAGCTTAAATTCCCTAAATTGATCGGTGTTAAATTAACCGGTAAATTATCTGGCTGGTCATCAGCTAAAGACGTTATATTAAAGGTAGCAGGTATCCTTACTGTAAAAGGTGGTACCGGTGCTATTGTTGAATATTTTGGCGAAGGAGCACGCTCTCTTTCGGCCACAGGTAAAGGTACCATCTGTAACATGGGTGCCGAAATTGGTGCTACCACTTCGGTATTTGGTTATGATGAAAAAATCGCTACCTATTTAACAGGCACAAAACGTGGAGACATTGCCGAATTGGCTAACGCTGTTGCAGAACACTTAACCGGCGACGTGGAAGTTTATGCCAATCCTGAGCAATATTTTGACCAGGTTATCGAAATCAACCTGAGCGAACTGGAGCCGCACATTAACGGTCCGTTTACGCCCGATCTGGCATGGCCAATCTCTAAATTTGCTACAGCGGTTAAAGAAAACAACTGGCCTGCAAAATTAGAAGTTGGTTTAATTGGCTCATGTACCAACTCATCTTACGAAGATATCACCCGTTCTGCATCTATTGCAAAACAGGCTATTGATAAACACCTTACAACCAAGGCTGAATTTACCATCACCCCGGGATCTGAACTGGTACGCTACACAGTTGACCGTGACGGCTACTTGGATACCTTTGCACAAATGGGCGGTGTGGTATTGGCAAATGCTTGCGGACCATGTATTGGTCAATGGGCTCGTCATACCGACGACCCTACACGCAAAAACTCTATCATCACATCGTTTAACCGCAACTTTGCTAAACGCCAGGATGGTAACCCTAACACCCACGCGTTTGTAGCATCACCAGAAATTGTAACAGCTTTGGCTATTGCAGGTGATTTAACTTTTAACCCGCTTACTGATACTTTAACCAATATTAATGGAGAACAAGTTAAACTTGACGAACCATTGGGTATAGAAATGCCGGTTAAGGGCTACGCTGTTGAAGATGCCGGTTACCAGGCCCCTGCCGAAGATGGCAGCCAGGTACAGGTATTGGTTGATCCAAAATCGGCACGTTTACAGTTATTAGAGCCGTTTGCCGCATGGGAAGGTGTAGACATTAAAGGCCTTAAATTGCTGATTAAAGCTAAAGGCAAGTGTACTACCGACCATATCTCGATGGCTGGCCCATGGCTAAAGTTCCGTGGTCACCTGGATAACATATCAAACAATATGTTGATTGGCGCCATCAATTACTTTAACAACACTGCCGATAGCGTTAAAAACGAACTTACCGGCGAGTACGGACCAGTACCGGCTACTCAACGTGATTACAAAGCAAACGGTATTGGATCGATAGTGGTAGGCGACGAAAACTATGGCGAAGGTTCATCACGTGAGCACGCTGCAATGGAGCCGCGTCACCTTGGCGTACGTGCCATATTGGTAAAATCATTTGCCCGTATCCATGAAACCAACCTTAAAAAACAAGGTATGCTGGGTATCACTTTTGCTGATAACAACGATTACGACAAGATCCAGGAGGACGACACCATCGACATCACCGGCTTAACAGAATTTGCTCCTGGCAAACAGTTAACCGTTGTGTTAAATCACAAAGACGGCTCGGTTGAATCATTCCCGGTTAACCATACTTACAATGCTCAGCAAATTGAGTGGTTTAAAGCAGGTGGTGCGCTAAACATCATTCGCAAACAAATGGCATCTTAATAAGGCTGAAAGCCGAAAGGTTAAAGCTGAAAGCTAAATTATACGAGCCTCCCTTTTGGGAGGCTTTTTTGTTTTCGATAATTTATATCTACTATTAATAAAAACAGAAATAAAAATCCCTCCTTTAGAGGGTTAGGGGGCTTTCACAACCCTTTTCAATACTAACAAATTCTGCCCGTTTAAACTAAAACCAGATATGTTATTCTGATAAAGGTTTACTAACTTATCATAATACAAAACCACCACCGGCGATTGTTCCATTACCAGGTTATCCATTTGCTGATATAACGCGTAACGGGCCGAATCATTTTTTACCTGGTAGGTTTGCTCAAACAATGCATCAAACTTTTTATTGTTGAAGCCGGTATAGTTGGGTCCAAACGGGATCTTATTTTTTGAATAGAAAACCGACAAGTAATTTTCGCCGTCCGGATAATCGGCAATCCATTGGCCGTAAAAAAAGTTGATGCCATTTTTCGACACCAGTTCCCGCAGGCTCGCGCCCTGGGTAATTTCTACGCTGGTTTTAATGCCTATCCTATCCAGCTGACCTTGCACATATTCAATGAGGCTGCGATAGCCTACCGTGGTAGCCAATGAAATTTCGGGCAAGCCCTTGCCATCAGGGAAACCGGCCTCCGCCAATAATCTGCGGGCTTTCTCCGGATCATAAGTATAGCCCTTAACACATTTACCATCAAAACCCGGCATACCCTGTGGAATGAAGCCTGCATAACCTGGAGTTCCCATGCTATTTCGCAGGTATTTGATCATTTTTTGCCGGTCGATAGCGTAGTTTATGGCCTGCCTTACTTTTAATATTTTCAGGGGCGATTTTTTGACGATGGCCAAATTACTGTCGACCAAAATACCGAGGTACATGGTGTTCAGGTAGGGCGCCGTATTTAAAATGAATTTGCCTTTATACTTTTGTGTAACCGTACCCGATTTGGTGAGGATATCATCGCGATAGCTGCCATCTATATCATTCAAAAAATCAAGCTTCTTTTTTACAAACTCCAAAAATGATGTTTGTTTATCGGCAATAAATGTAGCCCTTACCGCATCAAGGTACGGCAGATGCCTGCCATTTTTATCGGTTTCCCAGTACTTATCGTTTTTAAGCAGCACCAACACCTCTCCTTCCTTCCAATACTTAAACCTGAAGGGGCCGGTGCCAATAGGATGACTTCTGAAATCTTTACCATAAAACTCCACAACCTCTTTAGGTACAACCGAGCAATATTGCGCTGTAAGCATGCTCAAAAAAGGCGCAAAGGGTTGCTTCAGCCTGATGAGGAAAGTACTATCGTTGGGGGCGGTAAAGGCGCCGCAATCCTTTACTTTGTCGCTAAAAATCCAGGAGCCTGATGAAGCTACTTTAGGGTCTATCAATCGGCCAAAACTGTAAACAAAATCAGATGCCACAGCCCTGCGGCCTACGCCGTTTTCAAAAAGCCGGTCGTCATGAAAATAAACATCATTGCGCAGGTGAAATGTATACAGCAAGCCATCAGCAGATATTTCCCAGTTTTTGGCAATGCATGGCGTAACTTTTAAACTGTCATTAACCTGCACCAATCCGTTAAAAACCTGGTTATCCATCCAGATGGTATAACGGTTGCGGCAAAAGGCAGGATCAAGCGAGGTGAGGCCTTCCTCCAGGTTAATATTAAAAACCGTTTTATGCGAATCTGCAGATTTTGAAGAGCAAGCCGAAAGCTGGACCATCAATCCTAAAAACAGCAGTAAGACCAGTTTATTCATCACAAGCTAATGTAATGATTATTGAATTAGTGATTCAGTACCCGGCCGATTTATTACGCAGGGATGAAGGTTCTTAATTAGTGATTTATTGAATTACTGAATTATTGATTTTCTTAAATGGATAAATTACGGTTTGGCAATTTTGTCTGCATTCGCTCATTTAATCACCTCAACAGCGCTTTATTTTTATCACGTTGCAAATCCTCTTCGCACACCTTCCGGTACCTTTCAACACCTCCTCAACACCCCAACTTACCCCTCCGGGGACTAAACTTACACCAAGCTAACACAAACAAAAAGCCTCCCAAATTGAGAGGCTTTCAAATATCTATAAACTTTCAAAATCGAACAGGACATCAAAAAAATTCTGTCAATCCTGCTAAATCCTAAAATCGTGTTAGGCTTCGGCTAAATGTTCACCAGTTACGGTTTCTTTAATTTTAACTTCCAGTTCTTCCATCAGCTCGGGGTTATCCAGTATCAATTGCTTAACGGCATCGCGGCCCTGGCCCAGGCGGGTATCGCCATAGCTAAACCACGAGCCTGCTTTTTTGATGATGTTGTATTCAACCCCCAGGTCGATGATTTCGCCGGCTTTAGAAATACCTTCACCAAACATGATATCAAACTCGGCAATACGGAACGGAGGTGCAACTTTATTTTTAACAATCTTAACTTTTACACGGTTACCTGAAACCTCATCGGTATCCTTAATTTGTGATATACGGCGTACATCCAACCGTACCGATGCATAAAATTTCAAAGCATTACCACCTGTGGTAGTTTCGGGGTTACCAAACATTACGCCAATTTTATCGCGCAGCTGGTTGATAAAAATACAGCAGCATCCTGTTTTGCTGATGGTACCGGTTAATTTACGCAAGGCCTGCGACATTAAACGTGCATGTAAACCCATTTTTGAGTCGCCCATCTCGCCCTCGATTTCGGCTTTTGGTACCAACGCGGCTACGGAGTCAATAACCAGGATATCAATAGCGCCTGAACGGATCAGGTTATCGGCTATTTCCAATGCCTGCTCGCCGTTATCCGGCTGCGAGATTAACAGGTTCTCCACATCTACACCCAGTTTTTTGGCGTAGAAACGGTCAAACGCGTGCTCAGCATCAATAAACGCGGCTATGCCACCTTTCTTTTGCGATTCGGCAATGGCGTGGATAGCCAAAGTGGTTTTACCAGATGATTCCGGCCCGTATATTTCAATAACTCTGCCTTTAGGCAAGCCGCCAACACCCAGGGCGATGTCGAGCCCCAAAGAGCCGGTTGATATTACCTCTGTAGGCTCAATAACAGAATCGCCCAACTTCATGATGGTACCTTTTCCGTATGATTTTTCGAGCTTATCCAACGTAAGCTGTAAAGCCTTTAATTTGTCTGCGTTATTTTTATCTATGTTAGCCATCTTCAAATTATCTTTAGCAAATATAAATGTATTATTTAGAAATACTAATTTTTTTAGTAAATATTTTTTGTTTAGTGAGTAGTTGATTAAGTTGGATTAGGTTGATTAAGTTTTAGCTGCCGGAATAGCATCAAATATACAAACTAACTACTCACCAATTAACTTAGCCAACTACTCACTTAATCAACTCAATCAACCACTCACCATTTAACTCTTCTCCACACTCCTTTTCTTCAACTCTTTGCTTATTGTATTCAAAGCCTTTTTCTTTTTGGCTTCTTTGGCTTTTTTAATCTTTGCGGCCTCGGCTTTTAATAAAGCGGTTTCTGTATTGTTGCGCTCATAATACCTGCAGAACCAGGTGAGCGGGCAAATATCGCATTTGGGGCTGCGGGCCACGCAAATGTACCGGCCATGCAGTATCAGCCAGTGGTGGGCTACGGCTATATGCTCTTTGGGAATGTGCTGTATCAGTTGCTTCTCTACAGCCAGCGGCGTAGTGGCGTTATTAGTTAAACCTATGCGGTTGGCTACTCTAAAAACGTGTGTATCTACCGCCATTGCCGGCTCTTCAAATACTACAGATGCAATAACATTGGCAGTTTTACGGCCAACGCCCGGCATTTTCTGCAGGTTATCTATCCCAGATGGCACCTCGCTGTTAAATACATCTACCAGTATTCTGGCCATACCCACCAGGTGCTTTGCCTTATTGTTAGGATAGCTTACACTACGGATATAAGTAAAAACCTCATCGGGTGTTGATGCCGCCAATGCCTCGGGCGTAGGGAAACGTTCAAACAGGGCCGGCGTTACCTGGTTAATACGTTTATCGGTGCATTGTGCAGACAGGATCACCGCCACCAATAACTGGAACGGGTTATCATAATGCAATTCGGTAACAGGATTGGGTTGGTTTTTCGAAAAATATTCAACAAAGTGTTTGTAGCGATCGGCTTTTAACATGGTTCATTAGTTCATTATCGGCTTTGCCTTGTTCATTAGTTCATTGGTAGCTGCACGCTTTATTAGCCTGTTCGTTAATCCGTTTATAATAAGGCGCAATCAGCACACTGCAATTATGCTCAATAAATCGCAAATGGCAAAACCACTAAAAACACCTGCTATAAAATTATTGAACTATCCACCAATGAACTAATGAACCAGTGAACAAATGAACTAAAATAGAAAGGTTCATAAATCATTTATCGGATTTTTGGTTTTTTCGATTCGCATCGGGTAACCTTAATCAACAATTATGATCTATGAACCAGTAAGTGTTGCAATGCTTAGCGCAGACTCTTGGAGTAGTCCAATATCTGGTGGATGGTTTGAACTTTGGGCTTTTTGGCCAAAAGATCCAAATCGGCACGAATTGAATTGTAAAAAATCATCTCGTCTGCATCCAGGTTTAAATGTACATTCTCGTTCATCTCAGCTTGGTTAGCATTAGCATTTAACGTTTTTGTAAAAGTTTCATCCATAAGCTTTATTACTGTAATTTTTATATGATTTATAACGGTGGCATAAAGATAATATTTTGTTAGATGAAAATTAAATGAAATATTTTTTATTAATTAATTTAGCATTGCTCATTAATTAATTGGCTGCCTGATTAATAAAGTTATTTACACGAAAAATCCGGTTAATTGATAATTAATCAATAACCGGATTCAATATTAAAATTATTAAAATAACTTAACTACTTAATATCTAAATGGCCTAATTCTTTAGGCTAAGCTCCCTGCCCTGCATCATTTTTCGCAGGTTATTAAGGGCATACCGCATGCGGCCAAGGGCGGTGTTAATGCTTACATCGGTAATGTCGGCAATCTCTTTAAAGCTCATATCGCCAAAGTGACGCATAATCAAAACTTCTTTTTGCTCCGATGGCAAAAGCTGTATTAAGCCTTTAAGGTCTTTATAAGTTTGCTCCCTAACCATCTTATCTTCAGTACTTTCATCGTAATTACCCAGCACTTCAAAAATATCAAAGTCGTCGCCATTGCTCACCATTGGTGCACGTTTCTCGCGGCGAAAATGGTCGATAACCAAATTATGCGCAATACGGGTTACCCAGGGCAAAAATTTACCTTCTTCGTTGTACTTCCCGGCTTTAAGGGTATTTATTACTTTTATAAAAGTATCCTGAAAAATATCCTCGGCAAGGTATTCATCTTTTACAAGCAAATAAACAGAGGTGTATATTTTTGATTGGTAACGCCTGATCAATTCTACAAGCCCCGCTTCATCACCGGCAATGTATAGATGGATTAGATCCTGATCACTCTTCAATTGAAAATCCATAGAAAGTACTACTTTAAACTTAATTTTTAGTTAAACTCTTAAAAAGTAAAGTATATTCTATAGCGTGCTCGTTAGGGTAAACAAATTGTTACTTCAAATAAAKTAAATTCTACATTAAAAAACAAATTATATTTTTTTCTGCAGGGCTTTTTTAATAATACATCGGGTTTACAACCCGCAAAACAATTTATTATTTGGCAGCATAGCTTATTAGACTAATTTATGTTGCCAAAGGTTTAACGACCGCCAAAATAAATTCTTAAAATTGAATTGATAAAAAAATATGATGCTGTTAATTGTATTGAAATCGTTACAAATGTTTTGTATTGTAAATTTATCAAAAGGCATCAACTTATTGCCCAGCGATATGTTAAAAAATGTTAAATATTAAATGTTGCCAGTGTTAAGGGCGACCAATGACAGTCAACAATTCGGGAAGATTGGATGTATGTTATACCAAACCATCATCCTTTAAACTTTTCAACAACACGTTGATATCAGACGTATCATATTCGCTTTTAAGATAAATCTCTGCCAAAATAACCGTTTCATTATCTAATATTGCGTATGTTATCACCCTGACTCCACCTGACTTTCCTTTGCCGGTTCCGGTGATAGCCATCTCCTGATCTTATAAAAATTCTGCCCCAGATTTGTCCCAATAATAGGATTTATTTCCAAATCAGTAATGAGTTTACCTATATCTGATTTTATGCCCGGATGTTTTTTAGCAATTCTCCTGGCTTCTTTACCAAATGCAGAAGCTATGATAACTCTATAGCTCATTTAAAAATTCTCTTGCATCCTGAAGTTCAATTTTCCCTTCCTTATAAAGATTTATTTCCTTTACAGATCGTTTCAAACGGTTATACATCACCTGTTCCGATTTTGTTAACGGGCGCTTAGCATTATCTTTTGCAACATTATAATCCAGGCCAAAAGCGTCCAATACGGCTTTGATGGCTTTCTCGGTTTTTTTATCCTCAATACTTACAGTCAGCGTAGTCATTATGTTAGCTTATATTGTAAAATTACAAAATGATACCAACTTTTAAAAGCATTATTATACCAATATGCACGTATCGGTTAAATCCAAGGCTTAAAAAGTTAACCCCTTCGTGTGTTTGCGCTAAATTAATTTCACTCATCATTAACCCAAAAAATCCGTCCTAAATATTTAAAAGTCAACAAACTGTAAACTCGGGTATTTAATTGCAATAATCATCTAAACAAAGTGAAAGCGATTTGGATTATGCTAAATATTTTAGGATTTTTGCACTCGCAAAAAGTTCATAGTTGATAGATCATGGTTCATGGTATAAATTTTGCCATCAACCTATTTAGCTTCCTAACAGCTATGATCCATGAACTATGAACCATGAACTAATTCAACGCATGAGCAAAGAAGCAGAAAAAGATCCATCAAAACATATTATTATAAAAGGGGCGCGTGTACACAACCTTAAAAATATGGATGTAGCTATCCCCAAAAATAAGCTGGTTGTTGTAACGGGCATGTCTGGTTCGGGCAAATCGTCGCTTGCTTTTGATACGTTATATGCCGAGGGCCAGCGCCGCTATGTAGAAAGTCTTTCATCATACGCCCGTCAGTTCCTGGGCCGCATGAACAAGCCCGATGTTGATTATATAAAAGGCATAGCCCCCGCAATAGCTATTGAGCAAAAAGTAATCACATCAAACCCGCGATCAACAGTGGGTACATCTACCGAGATTTATGATTACCTCAAATTACTTTTCTCGCGCATCGGTAAAACCATTTCGCCCATATCAGGCCTGCCTGTAAAAAAAGATTCGGTTACCGATGTGGTGAACTTTGTACTTAGCCTGCCCGATGAAAGCCAGGTAACCATATTGGCACCCTTATACCCGCACAATAACCGCAGCCTGAAAGAAGAGCTGGCCGTACTGATGCAAAAAGGTTTTGTACGCGTGGAGTACCAGGGCAAGCTATCAAAAATTGAGGCACTTTTAGAAGACGCCAGCATTGTTGACGACGGCTCATGGCTGGTGGAAGAGGTGAAAGGCGAAAGCGTAAAGGCGAAAGGCAAAAAACTGAAGGCTGAAAGCGATACCGAAACCGTAAACCTTACTACGCATCAGTCATCCCTTACGTCCTACTCGGCTATACGTATTGTTGTCGACCGTGTCAGCAAAAACGAAGAAGATGAAACAGTAAGTCGCTTAGGCGATTCTGTTCAGACAGCATTTTTTGAAGGTAAAGGTGATTGTTATGTACGTTACAAGGAGCAAGCCCCTCCTAAATCCTCCCCGGAAGGGAGGACTTTAAATGACGAGGAGGAAGCTAACGAAACTGAGCGCTTTTTTTGTGACCGTTTTGAACTCGACGGCATTAAATTTGAAGAACCTACACCAAACTTTTTCAGTTTTAATAACCCTTACGGCGCCTGCAAAAAATGCGAAGGTTACGGTAAGGTAATTGGCATTGATGAGGATTTGGTTATTCCCGATAAAAGCAAATCGATATACGAAGGCGCTATTGCCCCATGGCGCGGCGAAAAGATGCGTGAGTGGAATGACAACCTGGTTAGGCATGCCCTGAAATTTGATTTCCCTATCCATCGCCAGTATAACCAACTTACCGCTAAGGAACAAAAGTTATTGTGGACCGGCAATAAGTTTTTCCGTGGCCTTGATGAGTTTTTCAAGGAGATGGAGGAGCAAACCTATAAAATTCAGTACCGTGTTTTGCTATCGCGATACAGGGGCAAAACCACCTGCCCCGAGTGTAAGGGCAGCCGTTTACGCCAGGATGCATCGTATGTAAAAATCAATGAGCGCTCCATTACCGATGTGGTTTTGATGCCGCTGGATAAAGCGCTGGAGTTTTTCCAGGGCCTGGAACTGAACGAAACCGATGCCAAAATTGGCAAACGTTTATTAATGGAAATAACCAATCGTTTGGTTTTCCTGAATGATGTTGGCTTAAGCTACTTAACGCTAAATCGGTTATCAAATACGCTATCGGGTGGCGAATCGCAACGAATTAACCTGGCTACCTCGTTGGGCAGCAGCTTAGTGGGATCGATTTATGTGTTGGATGAGCCAAGCATTGGGCTACACCCGCGAGATACCCAACGCTTAATTGGCGTATTAAAATCCCTGCGTGATGTGGGCAACACCGTTTTGGTAGTTGAGCACGAGGAAGAGATTATGAAGGCGGCCGACCATATTATTGATATTGGCCCCGAAGCCGGCACCCATGGCGGCGAATTGATTTTTACCGGCACTTATGACGAGATTATAAAAGACGATAACAGCTTAACCGGCCGTTACCTTAGCGGTAAAGACGAGATAGCTATACCAGCCACCCGCCGTAAATGGCACGATTTTATTGAGATAAAGGGTGGCCGCGAAAATAACCTGCAGCACGTAAACGCTAAGTTTCCGCTGGGCGTACTTACGGTGGTTACCGGCGTATCCGGATCTGGTAAAACCAGTTTGGTAAAACGCATACTGGCCCCCGCCCTGCAAAAAACGCTGGGCAATTACTCGGGCGAGCAAACCGGATCATATGATAGCATTGATGGCGATTATGCTAAGATAGAACAGGTAGAAATGGTTGATCAAAACCCTATCGGCCGTTCATCACGCTCAAACCCGGTTACTTATGTAAAAGCCTGGGACGAGATCCGTAACCTGTATGCGGCGCAACCGGCAGCTAAAGCGGCGGGCTTAAAACCATCCGCATTCTCGTTTAACGTAGAGGGCGGTCGCTGCGATGTTTGCCAGGGCGAGGGTGAAGTGAAGATTGAGATGCAGTTTATGGCCGATATTTTCCTTACCTGCGAAACCTGCGGCGGCAACCGTTTTAAACAGCATATCCTGGATATTACCTACAACGAAAAGAACGTAGCCGAAGTACTGCATATGACCATTGACGAAGCTTTGCAGTTTTTTGCCAAGGAGCCAAAGATCATATCCAAAATAAAGCCATTAGTTGATGTGGGGTTAGGTTATGTGCAACTGGGCCAGTCATCAAACACCCTATCGGGCGGCGAAGCGCAGCGGATAAAGCTTGCATCGTTCCTGGTGAAAGGTAACAATACACACAAAACCTTGTTTATTTTTGATGAGCCAACTACCGGGCTTCATTTTGCCGACATAAAAAAGCTGCTAAAATCATTTGATGCCTTGCTGGAACATGGCAATACAATTATTGTTATTGAGCATAACATGGACGTTATTAAATGCGCCGACTGGGTAATTGACATTGGCCCCGAAGGCGGCGACCGGGGCGGGAAAGTAGTATTTGAAGGTGTGCCCGAAACCCTCATCAAAGAAAAAAAATCACATACCGGGCATTATTTAAAAGAGCGGTTTGGAAAGTAACCGTTACCTATGTAAAATAAGAAAGGCTTCATAATGATGAGGCCTTTCTTATTTACTCTTAAGTTTTATTTGCTAAGGCGTAACCCAATCCTAAAACCACGGTTACAAAAAGCTGCCAGCTTTAACGTCGGTTTGATCGTCCGCACGCCGGTTGCATCACACCGTTATTACTATTAACGATATTATGGTTAACCTTATCCGGTTATTTTACGTTTAAATTAAAAAATGCAACAATAAGTCTATTCCTTATCATCATAATAAACATGTCGTTAAAAAATCTATCTAAATCAACTGCATTAGTATTATTGCTAATTGTAGGTTATTCATGCTCGAAAGGCAAAAACGATTCATCGGATCCTTCGCCAATTACCAAACCCTCGCTTACGGCAAAAATAGACAGCACCGATTATAACCTGGATGCCGCGGCTATTACATCAACTTATTATAGTACGGATGGAGATGACGTAAAAGCATTGAAAGCTACAGGCCGATTAAATACAACAGGAAATAAGATTGTATTTTTTATAAACAATTTTAAAGACGGCACCATTGAGTTAAGCAAAAAAGCCGGAACATCTTTCAATCCGGGTAATCCTCACTTAAAGATTAATGCGGTAGTAACCACCCCGCCTGTCCAAACCTATGTGCAGTATATCAAAGATGGCAACACTTACTACGCGGTATCGGGCACAATCACTGTTATTATAAAAAGTAATGGTACAGCAACGGTTAAGTGGGATATTAAGTTTATCGACGCCAAGGGCCGTTCGTTTAACTCATCGGGCTCATTCGATCTTACTAATTTCCAGGCCAATGTTAAACCCAAAAAAGATATAGTTGACCCAACACCTGTAAGTAATAAACCGACTATCGAAAGTATTAGTCCGCAAAAAGGGTTTGCTTTAGATACAGTTAGAATTACCGGTACAAATTTTAGTGCAGTAAAAACCGATAACGAAGTTAGTTTTAATGGCACTAAGGCAGTTGTAAGCTCGGCAACAGCTACCCAACTGGTTGTTATCGCGCCCTCTGCGGCAAGTACGGGAAGCATTATAGTCAGCATAAAGAACGGCACTTCTGTAACCGGGCCTGTATTCACGTACTTATTACCGGCAACAATAACCGGAATTAGCCCGGCGAGCGGAAAAACAAACGATACTGTAACTATTACCGGTACAAACTTCAGTACAGTATTAGCAGAAAATGTGGTATTTTTTAAAACAGGCATCGGCATAATGTTAACCGCTACCAGTACAAAATTAACAGTACGGGTACCAGCAGGCGGGTCAACAGGTGCAATAACTGTAAATGTTAATCATGCCCGCACAACCATTACAGGCCCGGTGTTTACTTATACTAACAAACCCGTTCTGCAAAGTATATCGCCTGCGCAGGGCAACCCGGGCGATGTTATCACCTTTACCGGCACCAACTTTAGTACTACTCCAGCCACAAATATTGTTTTCTTTAATGGAGTTCGTGCGTCGGTACTAACGGCTACTGCAACTAAGCTTACTGTTAAAGTCCCGGCCAGCGCTACTACCGGAAAGATAATTTTAAGTGTTGATGGGAACAGTGCCAATGAAGCATTAATTTTCACAGTGAACCCGCCAAAAACTTCGCTGGACTGGGCAGAGGTTTTCTCATCAATCAATTTGCAAAAAAGCAACCAAATGGTAAGCACAGGGAGCAGCATCATGGTCACCGGAGGGCCGCAACAGGGTTACCTGTATTTTAGTGCAGACGGCAAATCATATACTAACGTTTATAACATTTTACCATTTGGCCAGGGGCAAAAACCATCTATCAACATTATCAAAGCCGATAACAACAACTACTACGTTACTACAAGCCTTGGCATTGCAAAATCTACAAATGGCACTAACTGGGTAAAATTAGTTCCGGATGCTACATCGCCCAACAGGAGTTTTACGGGCATTACTGTTAACCAGGATAAAATTACTTTAATAGCAGGTAAAAAGGTTTATAAATCGTCGAATGGCGGCTCAACCTGGTCAAGCGCGGATATTTCCGGTCTGGGCACGCTCAATTACATCAGTAGTTTTTCAAATGAAAAGTACATGTTTGCTGTTGATACCAGTAAGAACTTTACTTCGAAAGAAGAGAAAATTTTTTACCAGTCGACAGATCAGGGCCGCACCTGGCAAAAAACCAGCGGCGTAACAGGTATTTACAATTATAACCTGGGCGAGCGCGATTTCTTAACAACATCGTCATACTATGTATTTTGTTCCTTTGCTTATAAAGGTCTGGGACAAAGCCTTGGCAACACCCGCTTATATCGCTCTGTAAACCAAGGCGATTCATGGGAAGACATAGGCAGCGAAGCATGCAGAGTAATAAAAACAGCCGGAGATATTGTAGCCTACGGAACAGCCTACCTTAATCTATCCTTTAATAACGGTAATACATTTACAAAATACACTATACCAACGGGATATACTTTAGGAGGCATCGTAATTACTCCATCTTATTATTACATCAGCGCGTATACCAACACTGGTTCCAATAAGATATTCAGGGCTGTACGATAGATAATCCAAATTTCAAAAAAACGGCTACGCTTTATAACAGCATAGCCGTTTTTTTTCTCCGGATATTCCTGGTCGCACCACTTTAAAATCCGTAAAAAGATTTGCCACTTTGCTCCTGAATCGTTATATTTGACTAACATCCAACATCTTACCAAATAAACTGCGCAATTTTTATATCCGGGTAAACGTTGGCTCAATCATTAATATACCTAAACTTATACTATTATGCCAGGAAGTAAAACATTTTACGACACCATCCGCCCATTGTTTGGCGGACATTTCTCTCAAAGCCAGATTGATGGCGTCGAAACTATTTTAGCCGTTATTGCAGCAGCTGGCATAACCGATAACCGCAAAACAGCATACATGCTGGCTACCGTGTTTCACGAATGCGCTAAAAAAATGCAGCCAATAGCTGAATTTGGCAAGGGCGCTGGCCACGACTATGGTAAAAAATTAAAAATGGGGGCTGGTCCTGGTCACCGGGTACCCTATACCACGCCCGATAAATTATATTATGGCAGGGGCTACGTACAACTAACCTGGTACGAAAATTATGAGAGTATGGGCCATTTATTACATGTTGAGCTGCTCGGAAATCCCGAACTGGCCTTAGATCCAACTATAGCCGCAAACATCATGGTTAAAGGGATGGTTGGCGGGCTATTTACAGGCAAGGGCCTTGGCAAATATTTTACAACCGACTTAACCGACTGGATAAACGCACGCAAAATAATTAACGGCCTTGACCAGGCCGCAACCATTGCGGGGTATGCTCAAACGTTTTATAAAGGATTAACGGTGCCGACCGCTTAACAACATTTCAATATGAATATACAGGGCGTTTCCTAATTAGAATTGGAGCCGAGGTGTGTTGGTGCTGAGTTCATGCAGATATTCTTTTCCATCCAACGCGAGTTATCTGAACCCGGATTAAGCAGATTCTCCGGATTTCAGGATTTTAGAGTAAAAAAAACCAAAAATCTGATAAATCCCGGTTCAGACAAAAACTTAATCAACCACTCACCCAACTATTTACCACCCGTTTTTACGTACATGTAAATAATACCGCCAATAACGGTAATAGCCAATACAATAAGACCGGTAACGCCTTTCTTTTTATCCTGGCGCATCAGCCATACTAAAAATGCAATCAGCGGCAGCACAAAAACTGCCCAGAATATTAATGATGGAATGTTCATTCAGTTAGTGAATTATTGAATTAGTGAATTAGTGATTGAATTTAATTTCTGATTTATTGAATGAGTAAGTGATTTGCAAAGTTAATGATGAATCATTCTTTTTCAAATCACTAATTCACTAACTCGCCCATTCACTAATTAAAATATCATCCTTGCCATAGGTGCAATTTCCTGCCCGGCAAATTCGCCTTTTAAATATTTATAGTAGCCGGCAATTGCAATCATGGCGGCGTTATCTGTACAATATTGCATAGCCGGAATAAAGCTTTCCCAACCGTTTTTTTCGCAAAGCGCCTGCAGCCCCAGTCTTAAACCCGTATTGGCCGATACACCGCCCGCCAAAGCCAATTGTTTAATGCCGTACTGTTTTGCGGCCTTTTCAAATTTATTAAGCAATATGGTTGCTATCCGTTTCTCAACCGAAGCACAAATATCGGCCATGTTTTCGCTGACAAAATCGGGGTTCTTAGCCACGTTATCGCGAATAAAATACAATATCGACGTTTTTAGCCCGCTAAAACTAAAATCAAAGCCCGGGATCTGCGGCTCCGGGAACCTGTAAGCATCCGGGTTACCCTGCCGTGCATACTTATCTATTAATGGCCCGCCGGGATAGGGTAAACCTAATATCTTACTGGTTTTATCCATAGCCTCGCCGGCAGCATCATCCAGCGTTTGGCCTATAATTTCCATTTCAAAATAGTCTTTTACCAAAACTATCTGCGTGTGACCACCCGATACCGTAAGGCATAAAAATGGAAACACGGGCTTATGATCACCAATAAAATGAGCAAGGATATGGGCCTGCATGTGATTAATTTCGACCAATGGCACGTTTTGAGCAAGCGCAAACGCCTTGGCGAACGATACTCCAACTAATAATGAGCCTAAAAGCCCCGGCCCGCGGGTAAAAGCTACCGCATCAATATCATTTTTGTTTACTTTTGCGTTCAATAGTGCTTGTTGAACGGCAGGAACAATATTTTGCTGGTGTACCCTTGAGGCAAGCTCGGGGACAACACCACCATATGCCTCGTGAATGCTTTGGTTAGCAATAACATTGCTCAGGATAACCCCATCAACGCAAACAGAGGCAGATGTGTCATCGCAAGAAGATTCAATTCCTAATATTACAGGCACTTTTTTAATTATTGAATTAATGAATTAGTGAGTTAGTGAATTCCTGTTTAGCTGAATTTTCTGATTTCAATGAAAGATCATCAAACTAATCAATGCTTTAATTGTAATTGATGAGTTTTAAATCACTAATTCAATAATTCACTAAATCACTAAATAAAAGGCAAAGTTATTAAAAAAGCACTCAAAATAGTATTCGGGCTGGTGTTGTTGATATTATTGACACTAAGCATACTTTTATTAGCTTTTCAATATAAACCCGTGCAAACATGGGCCGCTAAAAAGGCGACCAGATATTTGTCGGACGAATTGCAAACTACCGTGAGTATAAAAAGCCTTTATATAAGGCCATTCAGTACAGTAGTCATCGAAGGTTTGTATATATTGGATAAAAAGAAGGATACGCTGCTAAACACACCCAAACTGGCGGTTGATGTAAATGGCTTCTCCATTTTCAACAGCATCAAACAACGGCTTATTACCTTTTCGGCCATTGAGCTTGATAACGGTTCTTTTTACCTTAAAAAGCAAAAGGATAGTACTACCAACCTCGATTTTATCATCAATTATTTTAATTCGGGCGATACCGCAAAAACTACCAGTAAGCCATGGACGATTAATTTTGATAAGATTACCATTAACAACTTCCACTTCCGATACAAAAATCAACTGGTTGATACCGCGATGGCCCAGGTTAATTTTGACGATATTGATGTAAAGCACTTCAGTACCGTGGTTTTAAACATGGATATTAAAAACCACTTGTTTAAAGGCAATGTTCAAAAGCTTACGCTGGAAGAAAAAAGTGGGTTTTATGTCAAAAATTTAACATCAAACGTTACTATCGATACCAACCAGGTGCTGGCGCAAAATCTTCATTTAAAAACCGGGCATTCTGATTTAAAAGATTATTTCAGGATGAAATTCAAATCGTTTAGCGATTTTGAGGAGTTTAACACCAAGGTTTATATGGATGGCGATTTTAAATCGTCGCGGGTATCATCGGCCGATATTGCCTACTTTACCAGCGGGCTCGAAAAGGTAAGCTTCGACCTTGGTTTAGATGGACGTGCCCACGGTACGGTTGGTAACATAAAATCAAAAGGAGTTACCATAACCGGCGGCCAGGCTACCTTTATAAAAGGCGATTTTAACTTAAGAGGTTTGCCCGATTGGGATAACACTTTCCTGGAACTTAGGTTTGACCAGATAGCATCCAACAAAAAAGACATTGATTATCTTATCAGCCATTTCTCGGGCCAGCCCAACCTAAAGGTGCCTGATATTATAAACAAGTTTGGCAACATCAATTTCACAGGCAGGTTTAGCGGTTTGCAAAATGATTTTGTGGCTTACGGTATTTTTAAAACAAAGCTTGGCCGTTTTGATTCGGACATTAATTTAAAGATCGACAAAAAAGGAAACCCCAGCTACAGCGGAAAACTGGACGCCTTTAACTTTGACCTGGGCACCTTGCTTGATGAAAGCAGCCTGGGCCGCACCACATTTACATCAAACATAAAAGGCAGCGGCAACAACCTGAAAACGCTGAGCGAGAAAGGCGATGCTAAAATTAAATACATCGATTTTAATAATTACACCTATAACAACCTTTCCATCAACGGATCGTTTATTAGAAAACTGGCAGATGGGCATATTACCATTAACGACAAAAACCTAAAACTCGACCTAAAAGGCAAGGTAAACTTAAACGGCCAGCTGCCTGCTTTTGATTTAACAGCCACCATTAAGGATGCTAAATTAAACGCCTTAAAACTGATAAAAGACACCATTACCCTTAGTACACAGCTAAAAACTACATTCATGGGTAATGATCTTAAAAATTTACAGGGCAATATTTTGCTGTCGCCGATAAAGATTGTCGACCCTCGCAATAATTACCTGGCCGATTCGCTTTACCTATCAGCCAACGGCAGCGGCAATGCCAGGGAAATAGCGCTTCAATCAGACTTTGCCGATGCAAACATTAAAGGAAGCTTTGACCTCGCTACCTTACCATCGTACTTTAAAACCATTGTCAAAAAATATATCCCGTCGTTACAAACTACTATTGTACCCCCCAAACCAGAGGAGTTTGATTTTAACCTCGTCATAAAAAAACTCGATCCGCTCACATCTATTTTTTTACCTAAATTAAAAATACCTGAGCAGGGGAATTTTACCGGCCATTTTGATTCCAATAACAAAACAGCTACGTTATCGGGCTATGTAAAAACGTTTAAATACGGAAAGATAGTTTTTCATGATTTTATTATTGATGAAAGCACATCCGACAATTTACTGGGGCTTAACGTTTCGCTAAAAAGGGTTGATCTAACCGACAGCCTTTTTATAAAGGACATTAACATAACTAACTTTCTTAAAAACGATAGTTTAAACTTTAACGTTAAGCTATCCGATAAAAACGCGGTGAACCAACTGGATCTTTATGGCCTGGTTGAATTTGGTAAAGACACTACCGCCAAATTGAAACTATTACCATCAGACGTAATCCTGGAGCATGAAAAATGGAAGATACAAGACCTGGTACGCATCCGGCTGCTTAATGGCAAAACCCAGGTATCGGGGTTTGAGTTATCAAACGGAACGCAAAAGGTAAAAATAAACGGCTTTATATCTGATAGCCCTGCTGATGTTTTAAAACTCTCGTTTGAGAAATTTAATATGCGAACGCTTAACCAGCTTACCAAAACATCGGGCATATTTTTAAAGGGCTACCTTAATGGCGATGTAAACATGACCGCCATTACCAAAGACCCCGGCGTTGATGCCAAACTTACCATCGATTCGCTTACCATGAACAAAACGCTTATTGGCAATGTAAAACTGGTATCTGTACTGGATAACGATCGTAAGCAGGCCGATGTGAAACTAAACATCGTTAACCGTGGCCTTGAAACCATGAACCTGGCAGGAATATATGCTTTTGGAAAAGATACAGAAGATAACCTGGACTTTGATGTAAAAATGAACCAAACCGAAGCCATTATTTTTGAGCCATTTATTAAAGACCTGGTATCAGACGTTAAAGGAAATATTTCTACCAATTTAAAGCTCTCGGGGAGCCCGTCGAAACCCAAATTAAACGGCGATGTGACTTTGGTTAATACCGGGGTAACCGTTAACTATTTAAAAACAGCCTATACGGTTAATAGCAAGGTAAACGTAACTAACAGTGTTATCAAGATAGATAACATGGTGCTTAAAGATAAAAAAGGCGGCACAGGTACCGCTAATGGCACTGTAGATTTGAACAACCCATCGAACCCGGATATAGAGGTTGACCTTGTAGCAAAAAACCTGTTGGCACTAAACACCACATTTAAAAATAACCACCTGTATTACGGCACGGCATACGGAACCGGGAATTTCAGCTTCAAGGGGCCTGTTGATAACATGAAAATTGATATTAAAGCGCATACCGAAGCGGGGACAATCTTCAATATCCCGCTTAACACCTCGTCAACAGCAAGTGAGTATGATTTTATAAAATTCGTGAGCCATAGCGATACAGCAAAGGTTGTGGCAAAAGAGCGTGCATTTAACGGCGTAACCCTTAATTTCGATTTAACCGCCGACGAAAAAACCGTTGTAAGGATAGCCACCGATTATGGTTTGCTGGAAGGCAGCGGCGTGGCCAATAACCTGAAGCTGAACATCAATAGCCTGGGCGATTTTGAAATGTATGGCGACTTTTTAATAACTACCGGTAAATTTGAGTTTACGGCTAAAAACTTTATCAGCAAAAACTTTACGGTAAGCCAGGGTGGCACCATCCGGTGGACAGGTAACCCTGCAAAGGCCGAAATAAACCTTAAGGCGTTATATGAAGTACGTACAGACCGCTCGCCATTGTATACTGCTGCAGGCCTGCAATCGCCGCAGGGCAATAAGCAGGTATTGGTACAAGCCGAGCTGATACTGACCAAATCGCTATTATTACCTGTTATCGATTTCGATTTTAACTTCCCCACTGACCCATCTGTAAAGGATGATGTGGCTACTTACCTGTCAGATAATAACAACCGCAGCCAGCAGGCGTTAAGTATTATTGTACGCAGGCAGTTTTCGTCGGGCAGTAACAACAGTTTAACTAACCAGGTAATAAGTACAGCCGGTGATGCCGTTACCGAATTCGCTTTTAATAAGCTGAATAACCTGATAGCGCAATCAAACATTAAAAACTTTGATTTAAACATCCGGTCGTTTAATGAGGCCAGCGCTTCGCTTCGCTTTTTTAACGACAGGCTTTCATTTAACGGAAGTTTATTTACCAATACAGCCTCAAACGATTTGTTTAACAACAATAACACTACCCTTTTTAACCAAAGCTTTAATGCCATTAACAAGGATTTTGAAGCCCTGTACCGGATCAGGAAAGACGGCAACCTAACAGCAAGGTATTCATACAGGATTTTAAATAGTACCACGCTAAACAATTTAAACAACCAGCTACTCCCACAGTATGTAAACGGCTTAGGCTTGGTATATCAACGGGATTTTGACACTTTCCGCGAGTTTATCCGCAACCTTTTCAGAAGTGGCAGGCGCGCCCAGGCACCGATAACGCCACTACCGGTAACAAACCCAAATCCTATTGTTACCAGGCCGGATGAGGATGATCAGTAGATATGCGGGGGAAGATTTTGATGTGCCGATGAAATGTTTTTGGTTGCTTTAGTCGGCAGCGTCCAATGTCAAAAAGAGGCTTCTCAAAAAGTTATCTGCTTTCCAGCTCGAGGTTACTTCTGAGATGCCTCTTTAAGGACGGCGAAAATTGTAATGGCTATATTAATACATAACCGCCATCTACAACAACACGTTGTCCGGTACTGTACTTTTGGGTTAACAGGTAAATATAGCTTTGTGCTATATCATCGGCACCGGCAATGTATTTTACCGGCAGTGTATCGCTAAAATGGTTAAACATTGCCTCACGCTCAGCTTCGGCCATATTGCTCCACAAGTCTGTTTTAACTAAACCCGGTACAACTATATTTACCCGTATAGGCGCAAGTTCAATGGCCATTGCCCTGGTCAGCCCTTCCATCGCCGCACAAATACTTGCCCCTAATCCCCAGCCTTTTCCGGGGCGGATAGCGGCGCTCCCGCCACTTAGTACAATCGAGCCGTCTTTCCGTAGGTGTGGCGCCGCATATTTTACTGCCATAAACGCACCCCAATACCGCAGGTCGAAAAATGTTTTCGCATTTGTTATTGTAACATCCGCTATGGTATTTATTTGCAACGGTTCGCCGGCGGTAAACACAAGATGGTCAAATGCTCCAATCGTGGTAAACAGCTCTTTAATTTGCTCTTCCTGGGTTAAGTCAACCGATATGGCTGTAGCGTTTGCTGGCAGTTGCGTTAAGGCTTCGTTAAGTTTACGCTGATTGCTCGATACAATAATAATTTCGGCCCCATTGGCAGCGGCAGCCTTTGCTGTTGCCAGGCCTATACCGGCGCTTCCGCCCAATATCACTACTTTTTTTTGATTCAATAACGCGTTTGCTTGTTTTGATAACTCTTCCATTTGTATTTGTATTTTTAATACAAATTTCAGGAAGCAGGCGCGCTATACACTTACCAAATGGTAAAAACGAATGACCTACCGAATATTTTTCCGGATACGGCTAAGCGATTGTGGAGTAACTTCTAAATATGATGCAATACTGCTTAATGGTACACGTGCAGCGATTTCGGGCTGACGGGCCAGAAATGTTTTATAGCGCCTGGCCGAGTCTTGTCCAAGGTAGGCGTTTCGGATGGCTATCTTGTCTATCAGGGCCTGGTTGGTTATCTGGTTTATTAACGCGTGTAAGTAGGGTAAATCCAGGTAAAGTTTGTCCAAAGCTGTGCGGCTTATCGCCAGCACTTCGGCATCGCATGCAGCCAGTATACTCTCGTAAGCTATAATTTGGTTATTAAAGCTGTTTAGTATCGAGCAAAATTGGTTTTCTTTTAAAAAGAAATGAGTCACCTGATTTCCGTTATTGTCTATCACTATTATGCGTAGCACACCCTTGCATATAAAAAATAGTTCTCGGCATATTTTGCCACCCTTAAACAAAATACCACCTTCTTTATAGTGCCGATGTTGTACCGCCAATGATATCAGGTTTTCATCTTCCTGCGGGATGTTCCTGAATTGCCTCAATAATTTAACTAATGCATTTGCCATACTCGCAAAATATCCTTTTTGAAAATAGTAAGCCCCAACTTTAATATCGTTGGCAAAAAGCTGTCTTAAAAAGAACGGCTTAATGATCGCGCATAATGGCGTGGTCCATTTTATCGCGTTTGGTGCGCAGATATAATTCGTTATGTGGGTTTGATGCTATTTCGATAGGCACATTTTCAACAACCTCCAGCCCGTACCCAATCAGGCCTGCACGTTTTTTAGGATTATTGGTCATGAGCCTCATTTTTGAAATTCCCAGGCTGCGCAATATCTGCGCACCAACGCCATAATCGCGCTGATCCATTTTAAAGCCCAGTTTAACGTTGGCTTCAACGGTATCGTACCCATTCTCCTGCAAATGATATGCCTTTAACTTATTAATAAGCCCTATGCCACGGCCCTCCTGGTTCATGTAAACAACAACACCTTTGCCTTCCCTGCTTATCATCTCCATTGCTTTATGCAGTTGTGGGCCGCAATCGCAGCGGCATGAGCCAAAAATATCACCGGTAACACATGAGCTGTGTACCCGGGTTAAAATGGGCTCACCGGGCTCCCAGGTGCCTTTTACCAATGCAAGATGATTTTCGCCGGTATCCAATTGGGTGTAAGCAATCATTTCAAAATCGCCCCACTCGGTAGGCATTTTCACTGATACCTCTTTTTTAACCAGGGTCTCGGCATTTAAGCGGTAAGCTATCAGGTCTTTTATCGAAACAATTTTCAGGTTAAATTCTTTTGCCATAACCAAAAGGTCGGGCAGGCGGGCCATGTCGCCATCTTCTTTCATTATCTCGCATATTACTCCGGCGGGTTCAAAACCAGCCAATACAGCTAAATCAATAGCTGCTTCGGTATGGCCCGATCGGCGTAAAACGCCCCCATCCTTAGCAATCAGCGGAAATATATGCCCTGGTCTTCCCAAATCTTCTGGTTTGGTAGCCGGGTCAATTAACGCTAACGTAGTTTTTGAGCGGTCGGTTGCCGATATACCCGTAGTACATCCATGCCCTAATAAGTCAACAGAAACGGTAAAATTGGTTTCGTGCGATGTGGTGTTATGGCTCACCATCGGCTCCAGGTCAAGTTCGCGGGCCCTATCTACAGTAATAGGCGCGCATACAAGGCCGCGGCCATAGCGCACCATAAAATTTATTGCTTCGGGGGTTGCATTGCGGGCCGCAGTCAAAAAATCACCTTCATTTTCCCTGTCCTCGTCATCAACCACAATGATCATTTTACCTGACCGTATATCTTCGATAGCTTCTTGTATTGTATTTAACATTATATGGTTATTACGTACGGCGGGCCTAAAAGGCTGCCATGATGTATTAAAGTTTAAACAAATTTAAACTATATTAAAATGATTCTGGTCGGTACTATGTAAAATCATCTATGGGGCAATATCCGCTATCACGCGTCCTTGCGTTTAAAGAGTTTATTGAAATACCTTTTATAGGCTTCCATATCAAATATTACCGAATCGGTGGCTGCCTTATATGACAGGAAAAGCCCTATTGGCGTTAGCACGATAATAGCCACCCACATGCCGAAAACGGTATTAACATTACCTGCCTTTACCGATTTTTCGCCTATGGTTGATATGATATAGTAGATGAGGAAAAATATTACTGAAATTACCACCGGAAGCCCTAACCCCCCTTTACGGATAATAGCACCCAGGGGCGCACCTATTAAAAATAAGGCGATACAGGCTGCAGATAAGGTATATTTCTTCTGCACTTCAGAGCTGTACCGGCGGATGGTAGATGCGTCGTTATTATACTTATCGGCGCGGTTCTTCAAAAAGTCTTTTACCGACCGCACTTCCGATGCCGCGCTTGACAAGGCCATCTGTTGGTCGGCTATTTTCATGCTTTTTAATACATCTTTATCAGCAGGAATAAATTTCACTTTTGATTTGGCCGGTAAATTAAAATATTTGATGTAGGGAGTAATGAGCTTATAGTTTAACGATACGGCAGCATCCACCGCTTTTTGGCTCGAATCGACAAAAAACTTCAGCTGCCTTAAGTTCATCATCTGCGATGCCTGCTTAAACTCGTTTTCGTCGGTGCGGCTAATCTTGAAGCCATCCAGCGGAAATTTTTGCTCCATTTCTTTAAACCGGAAACGGGTAAAGCGTTGCCGTAAATCATAATTAGCGCCGTCACTTTTCGACTCATTGTAGTTTACGCCATCTTTTAGCTTTAACACCAGGTACTTGTCACCCATGGTACGAAACATGGTGCCTTCACGGGCCATGGTAACCTCGGTATTGTTATTTTCTTCGTTTTTCTTGTATATAATGATGCCATATAACCGCTGCCCATCGGGATCCTTTTTGCTTACACGAATAGTGTAACCAGGAAAGTTGGAACTGAAAATCATTTCGGGCAGTAAATCGGCCGATTTCTGTTTTCGCGCATCATACAAAAGGGAATAGTACTTCAGGTTAGCTATTGGCAGCATATAATCTGAAAAGAAGAAAGCCCCGATACTTAATACTGATACAATAATTATCATCGGATACATTGCCCTGCGCAGGGAAATGCCGGCAGCTTTAATAGCTACCAGTTCATAATTTTCTCCAAGGGCGCCATAGGTCATAATGGTTGATAGTAATACCGATAGCGGAAGCGCCATCGCTACGTTGGTTGCCGAGTTATACATCATCAGTTCGAGGATAATATACCAGGCAAAGCCTTTGCCTATCAAGTCGTCGATGTATTTAAACAAAAACAACATCAGCAACACAAACATCACGATGAAAAGGGTGCTTACAAAAGGCCTTATAAATGATTTAAGCAGTAAAAGGTGGATCTTTTTCATCGGGGCAATTTGTATTTACAGGATAAAAACCGCGTAACTGTGCAGGTTAATTTTCATTAACGCAAAATTAGTGTTTGGCAATACAAAATTAGATAAATTTAAATTGGCCTTACGCGCCCAGTACGCTTATGAGGTAATCAATCTGGTTATCCCATATCAGCTTCCGCTCTGCAATTTGATCTTCCGTAGCAAAATCGGTAATACTAAGGGCTACATCATTGGTGAGTTCGTCCTGCAATATTTCCATTTCAAAGTAGCATTGAGGCTCGTCCTCAAGCCATTTAAAGCGGACCAGTTTATTTTCTTTCACTGCAATAAGCTTTGCTTTTTGCGGTTCATCGTCCCAGGTAAAAGTAAAAACCTGGTCCCTAACATTTACATCATCGGCAAACCATTGCGCTAACCCGTTAGGCTCATTCAGGAAAGTGAACAGTATTCTTGGAGATGATTTTATCTCATACTCAATAGTAAATTTCTTTTTTTCGGACATCGGGGTTTATACTTGAAAACTGATTATGCAGTAAATGTTAACATTTTTTCTAAAGAAAACGAATTTCTGCTATATTTGCAAACCTTTTTAAGGAAGCCCACTGATAATAATCAGGGCCGCTCTTTTTAACCACCATGTAAAGAGGGTTCATATCCAGATACTTTAAGCTTGCTCTTATAAATTAAAACTGGCTGTACAAGTAGACCTCTAATATATCATATTATTTTTTTCAGCATCATGATTCAGTAAACACCGCTCCGATAACTGATTACTAATCCTCTTAGCTATTTATTTTCTTCAATTCCTGCATCAATTCGGTTAACGAAATGGCGGTTATACCTTTACCCATCGAATATTTTTCCTGGCCTGAATAAACCACAAATTTATGTGTAGCGCCGATATCTTCACATCCTGAATAAAAGCCTTTTGATACAGAGGGTGTCAGTGACCGCTTAATTTCGATGGCATAGATATTCTTTTTATTTTGTTCAATAACCAGGTCAATTTCGGCCCCGGCAGATGTACGATAAAACCATGGTGTTACACCGATTGGTAAACAAGAAATCAGGTTTTCGATGACAAAAGCTTCCCAGCTTGCACCTACTACCGGATGCCCTAAAACATCATCGGTTATTTTGAGATTAAGCAAGGCGTGAACAAGGCCACTATCACGAATATAAACTTTAGGCGCCTTAACAAGCCGTTTGCCTAAATTACCAGACCAGGGACGGATCGAACGGATTAGCAATAAGTCTTCAAGCAGTTCAATATATCTTTTGGCAGTAGATGCAGCAACATCAAGGTTAGCCCCCAATTGAGCGGTATTAAGTTGAGTGCTCTGGTTATGCGCTAACATTGTCCACAAGCGGCGTAATGTTACTGCGGGTATCCTAACGCCTAATTGCGGCACATCGCGTTCTAAATAGGTGCTTATGAAGTTTAAACGCCATCTGAAACTTGCATCGTCTGTTTTGGCCAAAAAGCTGCTCGGAAACCCGCCCCTTAACCAAAGTTTTTCATCCGGGTCTTTTGCCGTAGATTGTATTTCCAATGCATTAAACGCGGATAATTCCTTATAGGCTATTCGTCCGGCAAGCGTTTCAGATGATTGTTTTAGCAGGTCAAGCGATGCCGACCCCAATATCAGGAATTGCCCAAAATTTAATCCCTCGCGGCGGCGTCGGTCAATAACCCCACGCAGTACCTTAAATATTTCAGGCATACGCTGAATTTCATCAAGGATAATTAACTTGCCTTTATGACGCTCAAAATAATCGTTGGGGTCGCTTAGCTTTGCTTGGTCTACCGGATTTTCTAAATCAAGGTAAATCGGTTCTGGCCCAAAAGTCGCAGCGATTTCTTCCGCCAGGGTCGTTTTTCCTACCTGACGCGGTCCTAATAGGCCTACAGCAGGAAATTCCTGCATTAAAGTAACTATTTCGGCTTGGGCTTCTCGCTGTATCATCCTTGCAATTATAGCGATTACCGCACGATTTGCAAGGATAAAATTAAAGAAAATGAATTAATTAGGATAATGTTGTGGTTAAAAAGGATCGGTTATTGCCAAAAGCACAGGCAGCCGTTACATGTCCGATGGTCATTCCTGTGAATTGGCCCAACATAAAATTAAACACCGCTAAGAAGTAGTGGTCGCCGGTATCATCCAAAACAAATAACCTCCTGATTGCAAGATAAGTAACCTTCCAATCAGGAACAAAATTGAAAAAGATTATAAAATAAAGGCGGCAATACTTACCTTTGCGCTCCACGCACCGAAAGGCGCAACCGTTAACAGGTTTGGGCACTGAAAAGAACGATTGCGGTTTAAAGTCGTAATAGCTGATTATCAGTATAAAAATTAACCCGGCGGGGTAGCTCAGATGGTTAGAGCGTAGGATTCATAACCCTAAGGTCGGCAGTTCGATCCTGCTCCCCGCTACATTGGCAGAAGGCCCCTTGAAAAAAGGGGCTTTTCTTGTATATTGTCATTATGTTCACCGTATACGTTTTATACTCCCAAACTTTCAACCAGATTTATGTTGGTTATACTTCAAATCTGGAAAACCGGTTTCTTTCGCATAATAAATTGGCCACAAAGGGGCATACGATCAAATACCGCCCCTGGGTGATAGCATATACTGAAGACTTTCCGACAAAATCGGGAGCTATGACACGAGAAAAGCAACTCAAATCATCAAACGGAAGGCAGTTTATTCGGAATATTATTATCAAAAAATTTGATGACTCAGATGGTTAGAGCGTAGGATTTATATCCGTTAATTAACGGACGGCAGTTCGATCCTGCTCCCCGCTACTTGAAACAAGGCAGCTACTGTAAGAAGTAGCTGCCTTTGTTTTTTCTGTTAAAACAATGTTTAAACAATTGAGAGTTTAAACCTTCTATGGGTAACCAGCCCAACACTGCACCGCGCAGTATTTCTATACATAAATTATAGAGAAAAGCAATTAAAATAAGCAAATGGCAGAAAATTCATTTGGGATATTATCAAAACAAATTTTCTGGTTCAGATGATTAGAGACTAGCGTTTCCGGGAGGAGAGGTTTAGGCTATCACGCATAATGTCAAGATTTTATTTACAAAGTTTACATTTTTATTTACAATCCAAATTCGTCGCGCCGAAAAGCATCAAAGTAGATTCGCTGAATCAATTCTAACAGGATCAATAAATAAAAAATCATGAAATACATATGCGTATATGCTTTGTTCTTAATGTTTGTTTTTCTCACTTCCTGTGGACAAAACCAAACAAACGTACCAAAAGATAATATCAAGTCCGAAATTAAAGACATAGGGCCCAACATAATGGCTCGTAGTATAAAAAAAGGCAGAAATGGCACCATTTTGATTGCCGGCCCGAACAACTCATCATTTGGTGATGTTTTTCGATACGATGGAAAATCTTTTACTAATCTTACAAGTAAAATAGGTTCGCACCGATTTTGGGATGTCCTGGAAGATCGACGAGGAAATATTTGGTTCACTTCTACTGATTCAGGCGTTTATTATTACAACGGGAAATCCATTCAACATTTCACTACCACGGAGGGACTTGCCAATAATCGGGTTATGTCTGTTTATGAAGATAAAGCCGGCATTATTTGGTTCGGCACCGGGGATGGAATAAGCCGTTACGATGGGAAATCTTTTCTAAATTTTAAAAATCCGAACCCCTCGCGTGTTTATAAAGGAGGAAATTGGAATAATGATATTACTACAATCATTGAAGATAAAACCGGGAAATTATGGGTTGGCACAAGGGGCGACGCCTTTGTTTATGACGGAAAAACATTTACCCCGTTAATCCATAAAGGCAAAACTTTTACAAACGTTTGGAGTATAATCGAAGATAGAAAAGGCAATATTTGGCTTGGTGACGTAACCCATGGCCTTTGGCGCTATGACGGCAATACCTTTACTAACGTATCGGAGAGAGGTACTTTTGCTATAATCGAAGATAAACAAGGAAACATCTGGACTACTGGTCCAGTAAATTCTGCCCATGTGGCGGTCTGGGCACTTTCCCGTTATGATGCAAAGTCCTTGTATAGTAATAAGCCCACTGTAACCGAAACTATGTCAGGAGATGCTTTTTTGGGGCTTCTGGAAGCTAACGATGGAAATATTTGGTTTGGATCTGCGACCGGGGTGTATCGTTATGATGGAAAGACCATCACGGACTTTTATAATAAAGAGGGTCAGAAAAAATACATCATAGATACGAAGCAAAGTGTTATAATATGGAAAGGTTCTATGCTACTTGGTGCATGGGAAGGTACTAAGTCAGTTAGTGATGATTCCGGTACAGGGGACGTAGATATATTAAAAGGAGAATTGTTGATCGAAAACCGTCATCTGGTGGGCGGTGCGGTTGAAGTCGACATGAATACAATTGAACAAAAATTTGATGATCAACGTCCACACAATAAATTACCTGCATTTTTTGATGTCAAAAAATTCCCTGTTTCTACATTCGCAATTACGAAGGTTGAAACAGTGAATGATGGAAAAGTTCCAGGGAGGAACGGGAACATGACCATTGAAGGTATCGCGAATATAAAAGTTACAGGGAACCTAACCATTGAAGGTATCACGAAGGCAGTTACTTTTCCGGCCATAATGTATTTTAAGGACGGAATGGACGGAACCGTTGTGGTGAATGGCACGCTGATCATTGACCGAACAGATTGGGGTATCGATTATGCATCAGAAAAGCTCTTTGATAAATCTGGTGATGCAACTATTTCGGACGACGTTAAACTCTTTATGAAAATCGTAGCAAAAAAACATAGCAGATAATTTGAGATTCAGGGTCTGTAATTAATTCTAAATCATTTAAAAAGTTCGACACATCGCCGGTTCCGCTACTTTTCAGAAAAAAAGCCTTGAAGTTCGAATTTCTCTATTGAGAATCAGCAGCTTACAAGGCTTTTTCGTTTTCTTATAGTTAAGTATTCAATCCCCCTCCGGCTACCCAAGCAGTTCAAAGCCAAATAACTCGCTATAAACCAGAAAATTACAGGATAATTTTTTTTAGCTATTATATGCAATTATAATTCAAAAAAACAAGCATACCCCATTTAGGAACATTTCACTTTCTCCATCCTATTCAAGCCTTGCCCAACTGAAGCAAGGCTACTCCACAGATTTCCGGTTTCTTACAGGCCGCCGCCTACGACTTTTTTAGATAAACAAACAATCCGGACTTCTACTAAATATTACACCGGAAAAGAACGCATTCAAAACAAATTACCTTAATAAGTCGATTCTTTTTCCTATTATAGCATATTTAAATTATTGGCCTAAACCCAAAATCATGAAATTCCGGTATACTTTTTTCCTGGCATTCACAATACTGCTAACCCATTACAAAAATGCGAAAGCACAGCAGCAAAACATAAATCAAATTGTACGGGCAATGTCCCTGGAAGAAAAAGCCGCATTAGTTGTAGGCGCACATACCATGCCGGGTAACGATGGGCTCCTTAAAAAAGAAGACAGGGTTCCGGGTGCGGCCGGGCATACCTATCCGCTAACCCGTTTACACATCCCACCTATCTATTTTGCCGATGGCTCATCGGGCCTGGTGATAGGCCAAAAACGCCAAACTGATACCGCTGCTAATTATTATACCACCAAATTCCCCACAGGTACGCTACTGGCATCATCATGGGATACAGGCTTATTACGCCAGGTTGGCAACGCCATAGGCAACGAAGCTAAACAATACGGCGTCGACGTATTGCTTGCCCCGGCCATCAATATTCATCGTAACCCGCTTGGCGGGCGCAACTATGAATATTATTCCGAAGATCCGCTGCTCACCGGTAAGCTGGCGTCGGCCATGATCCGGGGCATCCAGCAAAACCAGGTTGGCGCTACCATTAAACATTTTGCAGGCAATAACCAGGAGACAGACCGGCATAACATCAATTCCGTTATCAGTCAACGGGCGCTGCGCGAGATTTACCTTAAAGGGTTCGAAATTGCCATTAGGGAATCTCGTCCCTGGCTGGTGATGTCGTCCTATAATAAATTGAATGGCACCTATGCCGCCGAAAACAAAGACCTGCTGGAGTCCGTTTTGCGGAAAGACTGGAATTTCGGCGGCTTTGTCATCAGCGACTGGTTTGGCGGCAAGGACGATATACAAAAGCTGGCGGCCGGTAATGACCTCATTATGCCGGGCAACCCCCAGCAGCCACAGGCTATTATCGATGCGGTAAAAACAGGCAAACTGTCCATGGCGCAACTCGACCGGAATGTTTCGCGCATCCTGAAGGTTATTTTAAATACCGGCTCTTTTAAAAAAACACCCCGTGGGCATACTCCCGACCTTGCAGCCCACGCCAGGCTTGCCCGCACAGCAGCGGCCGAAGGGATGGTGCTTTTAAAGAACCAACAGCAAACACTCCCGATAAAAAAAGGACAAAAGGTGGCCTTGTTTGGCAGCTATGGCTATGCTGCCAGCTTTATCCGCGGGTCCGATCAAAAATATCAGCAGAATATTGCCGGCGCGCTGGCAAACGCAGGATTCGTTTGCACCGCTACCTTAAAGAGTTTTTATGAACAATTTATAAGCGAAAGAAAGGCAGCTGCATACCAGCGAAACGGAGATATGGGATCAAGCGAACCGATGATGAGCAAGGAAATGATAGATGCCCAGGGCCAAGAGGCCGACATGGCCATAATTACCATCTCGCGCAATAATAAAATGGGGCAGGACAAGAATGTGGACACAGATTTTAACCTTACTGCTGCCGAAAAAGAACTAATCAAAAACATTTCGGAAAAGTTCCGGTTTTATGGCAAGAAAGTGGTGGTTATCCTGAATGTGGGCGGCGTTGTAGAAACGGCCAGCTGGCGCGACCAGGCCGACGGGATCCTGCTGGCCTGGCAGCCCGGCCTTGAAGGTGGCAACGCCATTGCCGACGTGCTTGCGGGTAACGTTAATCCTTCGGGGAAGCTGACTGCCAGTTTCCCGGTGAAGTACAGCGATGTTCCCTCCGCCGGCGATTTCGGGAGCTACAACAACGCCGTATACCACGAAGGAATTTATGTTGGTTACCGGTACTATACCACATTCAACGTAGCCACGGCCTATCCTTTTGGTTTCGGTTTATCTTATACCCATTTCAATTATGATCATTTAAAAGTTTATCCACCTGTTGCAGGCGGCCCGGTGAAACTCAGCTTCCGGATCACCAACACAGGGCCGGTTGCCGGGAAGGAAGTAGCCGAAATCTATGTCTCTGCGCCAAAATCGGCCATTGATAAACCCAAACAAGAACTGAAAGCTTTTGCCAAAACCAAACTGTTAAAACCAGGCGAATCGCAACTGATAACATTAACCATCAATACCATCGACCTGGCCTCTTTCCAAACCGGCATTTCGGCCTGGGTGGCAGACAAGGGGACCTACACTATCATGGCCGGCGCCAGTTCAACCGATATCAAGCTGAAAGGTACTTTTGTTTTGAAACAACAACTCACCAAAAAGGTTAGCGATGTTTTAAAAACCGATGATGTGAGCGATGAATTGAAACAAAATAATTTTTAATTGCCAGGTTCAGGTTAGGAGACAAGGCGGCTAATAAAACTGCTTATTATGGCGTTGCCTGCGGCCAGGCTTTCCCCTCATACTACACAGGCATTAGCCGCGAGGCCGGTATCCGGTACAATCCTTAACGCGAAGCTTCGTTATTTCAGAAAACCGGCCAAAGGATTATATAATTACCCCCGCTGCCAAAAGTGTTCCATATGGTACAGTATTACTTTGACAGTTTTTTCTTAAAACAGCCTCAACTATTTATCTATCAATTCATTAAAAAAAAGGTGTACGACACAACTTGTCGTACACCCTCATTTATGGAACATTATGGTACACTTTTAAACTAACCCATCACCCGCTGCCGCAAGCCTCCTGGCTTGTGTGCCCACATGCTAAGTATACGCCATGCCTTTAGGACAATTCACAATGTTTGTTGTTAACCTTATGCTCTTGTATTACTCTTTTCCCCCCGTTAAAAATACAAACTCCCGGATGAAACGAACATCCGGGAGTTGCATATTTATTACTTTGCATGGCGTTTACCTATCAGCGGGCCACAAGGCTGCAGCCTCGGCAGCGACAATGCTTGCGGTAGCTGGGGGGCGGTATTGGAAGATTCTGCGAACAGATCGAATTTGAGCAACAAATTTAATGCTTATTAGAAAGATCACCAGTATAATTTATCATCATATGTCCTTATGTAACTATCATTGGAGTGCCAGTCAGAGATAGCTTCAAAAGTGTACTTGTCATCATAGTCGGTTTTAAGCTTTTGATTAAACTTTAACTTGGCTGTCTTAACGTCATAGATTCGAAATTGTCGCTGATCAGCAATAATAATATTATTTTTTATAACCGTGATCTTCGCGATTCCGTTATAGAATATCGTATAATTATAGATTTTACTAAAATGATTTAAATCAACAACCGTGAAAACGATTGGTTGGTTTTTAAGATTGGTTTCAAATGGATTTATCCCTGGTAAGGAAACTGAAATAAGAAAATTTCCTTGATTATACATTTTGACGATCTTATTTTTTAACCTCAGCTCGCGAAAAAAACTTCCATTTTTTTTATTTAAGGCTATTAATTTATTTTCTCCGGCGATCCAAAAAACAGAATCGACATTAAATATGTTGATTGCATCTACATCGGCCCTGTATTTCACAAAGCCTTTCCAAACAATCTTATTACTACTATTTAGTGCCAGAAACGTGTGTTCATTTTTTGTAGAAACTATACCGGAAACCAAATTGATATCATTTTTAACCGGGCGGGATATTGTATTTACCCCTCTACTTATAGTAATCCCTTCATTTTTTATTACTATACCCTGGCTACGATTTTTTAAAACCGTTATACCATAAAGGTTGCCCAGAAAAAAAAACTGGCTTGTATTATTCACTAATTGTGTTGATGGAAACACATCGTTCACTTTTAAATCTAGGCTATCAAGCTTAGACGAACCGATGGTAAATGAATACAATTTGTCGGGCTTTGACATAGATGTATACCATAATTTATTTTCAAAAAGTTCGTACATAATGTCAGATTGGAAAAATCCATTATTAGGACATTTAAAAATCTGTGAAACTCTGGTATTTAAGTCGATAAATATACTTTCATAATTCTTATTTCGATCAAAAGCCCTTATTACAACTTTTTTATCTGATATCTTCATATCCCAAATTTTATAATTTGAACCTGTAGCTAACTTTAAATCAAGGCAGTTAGTAAAATATGACTTACAATCGGTAGTAGTTTTTACACAACTGACAATGGAAATCGATAAAATAACAATTGTGGATTTTAATCCTTTTGACCTCATTTTTTCATTGATGATTGATAATAATTATTGATGGCGTTGTGAGCCTTATTTATATCTGCGGACTGATCTTTCGTAAGTTTTATCCCACTCTGATTTTGATGCGTTACAGGCCATAGCATAAATAGGGGTATATTTATGCGCATATTTTGACCAAATTGAGAATTTTTATCCGTTAAGTCAACGTTAAATTTGGAAAAATCAGGAAAAAAATGATTAGCAAGATTCCCTAAGGGCCATACCTTTGACGATGTGGCGTTTAATAACGATAGCGCAGATGTTCCCTCCCATTGTGAATAAACATTCAATGCTACAGGTCCCTGTTCAGTTTCGATAAATTGCTTGTCCCATTTGTACCAGGACATATAACTTTTATTTTTATCGCCAGCGTGTTCAAATAATACACCCTTAAACCTGGTTACTGCATAATTCGCGATACCCTGGTTCAGTGCTTTCAAAAGTGCTCCGGTACCTGTTGGATCAATGCTTGCAAAAGAGCCGTTATCGTAATTTTTGGCAAGATCATCTACTAAATATGATGCCCCGAGTGCCCATCGGCTTTTAAAGCCTTTTGCATCCATATTTCCTTGGATCCAGTTGTAATAATCCCGTACTATTCCAAAACTATAAGCTAATTCAACAACTTTACCTCGATCATCCCCGTAGATTTGAAGGAAGTAAGATTTAAATCTTCCTTGCCAGCCGTTTTTTGTGATATTTGTCATGGCGGCTTCCCAAACGCCATTGTGGGCAAGGCGATCAGCGGTTAACCAGGCTCCATCGGTTCCATCCATTGTTTTCATTGCCGCCGAACCTTTATCTTTTGAATAAGCTTCATAGCTGGAATATTCTTCTGCTCCATCTAGATCTATACTATTGATGGGCTTATTTCCAGCAAATTGATAAGGTGTATACCATGGGTAGGATTTTGTCAGCGGGTCTTCGCTAAAGAACCTTCCCACCCTCGGATCATAAATCCTCATCCCATAGTCCTGTTGGTTACCCGTACCCTTACCCACATCATCATCGTTCTCCTTACCATTAAACCCGTACCTGTAGGCACTATGGTTCAGGTACACATACGTCCGGTCACCCGGCTGCGGCGCGCCAAAGGAATAGTAGTCCTGTTGGGTAACAACATCGGGCAGGTAATAAGGTGTGCTGCCCGTTTGCAATCGCTTGTCGGAGATAGTAGCCATTACGTTCCCCAGGTGGTTCGTCAGCTCGTAGTACTTCTGGCCCATAACGTTATAGGCCAGGTCGGTACTTGTATTAGTTCCCGCCGTCAGGCTCAGGTTTGGTGACCATGTGCCCAGCCGGTTTGATCCGTACAACTGTTGCTCCTTTAACGTTGTAACACCGCTTGCCACATCATAAATGGCCAGCGGGTTGCCCTGCGCATCGCGTATGTAATACGTGGTTTTTGCTACTACACCATTATTGGAAATCTGCTTCATCACCCTATTTCCTGCAGCATCGTACTGGTAAGCCGTTACCGTGGCGTCGTTAGTAACCTGCTGTAGCTTGCCGTAAACTGTCCAGGCATAGGTCAGGCTGCCGTCTTTAACTATATTACCTATAGCATCATAACCGTAGTTACCGCTCGCCTGGTCTTTCAGGTCGGTGGTGTAAGTGCCCGTTGCGGCGTCATCAATATAGCCCAGCTTGTTGTTAAGCAGGCGCCCGTTCGCATCTTTACTATACTGGTAAGCCAGGTTGTCCATCGCCCCGGATGGGCTGCCCGATGCCGCTCCGTTCCGCATCGCGGTCGTAATGTTCCCGTTCCCGTCATAGGTAAAGTCTTCCGAGTAATCGGCCGTCAGGGTACTGTTGTTCCAGGCGGTGCTGATATCAGGATGGTTCCGCATCTTTTTCAGCCGGTTCAACTGGTCGTACCTATAGGTATATCCTACCGATTTTTTGGTTGCCTTGCTCAGCGATACCGTCATGTTGCTGATATTACCGTTAAACAGGTCGCTACCTGTAGGGTCGGATGGCGTCGATGCGTATTGGGTATTGAACGCCGTGTAGTTGTTGCTGCCGCCTGAGGGCTTATAGTCGCCGGTGTAATAGCCCAGCGAATACGAATAAGCATCCCGGGCTATCGTCGGGTTGCCGGCAAAGCCATCCTGCCCCATATCCGTGGTGGATGGTGCCGACGGGTTGTCGGTGGTGCTTTGGTTATTCACCCCCTTCAGCCAGCCCTGCAGCGTATAGGCGTAATCTACGCCTTGTACCTTGCCAATGTCCCCCAGTTCCATCCGCGCCAGCGGGCCGTGCAGGTAATATTTGTATTTGGCATCCATCTTTTCATTGCCCGGCAACAGGCTGCTCCCCAAAACCGGGTTAATAATGGCCGTTGTGCCGCTCCAGGCCTCGGTTAGCCTGTTCTCCGCATCGTACTTGTATTGGTAGTAAAAATGATCCTTTTGCCCAGCCTTCGACTGGTAGCGCACAAAGTTCACTTTACCGCTCACCAGGTCATACTCATAGTCTATCTGTTTAGTTTCAAATACCGTTCCGTTGACCTGCTGCCACAGCGTTTTTACGTTTCCATCGATATCATAGCTGTAATACGTAGCCTGCGGCGCGGCATCACCCTGGTCAACCCGGAACGAGCTCACCGCCACCCTTTTGCGCAGGTTGGTTTGCCCATCAGCCTGGGCGACAATACCGTTTACACCCGTTGGGAAAATATCATAATAAGTACTGGTGATCTGGTGGTTGGTACCGCCGTTATTAAAGTTGCTGATGGTAGTGCCATCCAGGTAGCCAGGGGCGGCCTGGATGGCCGCGGCGCCGTCCTTCTGGCCAACTTCCGATATGCGGCCCAGCACGTCATATTTGGTATAGCTGTAGTCGGCGATGCTTAGCTGTTTATCATCTTGCGATATGTTCAGCCTGCTTAGCATATCGTACCAGAACCGCTTGGTGCCCCCATCGGGCGAGTTTTGCTGAACTACCTGGTTGGTGGCATTATAGGTATAGCTGGTTATCAGCATATGCTTGTTATAAATACCAAAAAAGGTGGTTTCATTGGTGGTTCCGGGGCCTGCCGTGGTGAGGCTGCCGGCGCCGGGTACGTTAAAACGGTACCAGCCGCCTTCGGGGGTATCTGCCATTACAAAATGCGTATTGGCTGCGTTGGCGGCAATAGTTGCTGCCGATAGCTGGTGGTAGTACAGGCGCAGGTGCTTAAGCGTAGTAATTACATCAGGGAAGATTACGCTGCTGGCGGTCGCCTTTACCTCAAAACCTTCATCAGCCGCGGGGCTGGCGCCGGAGGTTACAGTTACCGCCGTGCCATTGATATATAGCTGCGGCGTGGAAGTACCGCTACCCAGCAACGGCCCCTGGATTACCACATGTGTAAACGGGTTAAGCGGCAGCCGCGAGCTGATATCGGCCCGGTAATGCCGCGAGTTGGGGTTGAAAGCGATGCTGGATGCAGTGTTTTGCGTAAGCGGGTAAACATCAATATTGGCCCTGCCTCCCCAAATGCCAAACTGAAACAGCCACTTTCTATCGGGCGTTACCTCAACTATGTGGTAATTGGTGCTGCCATTGCTGTTGTACAGCCACATTTCTATAGCCCCCTGCGCCGCAAACAGTGTAGTTGATAATGAATTGAGCGCCTGGGTTTGATCTGCATTGGCTGTTGGGCCGGTATAAGTATAATCAACCTTATCATTATCACGTGCCTTTTGTACCTGGCTAATCTGCGCGGCGGTGAGCAGGGTAACGCCTTCCGGCGGTACCGTCCGGATCAGGTTATCTGCCTGGTCATAATAATACAGCGTATAATGCAAGTTCTGCTTGTCCGTTGTAAAGTTCACATTAGCCTGCGCTGCCGAGCAGGTAGCGATATAATTGGCCCGGAAAAGTTCTTTTTGTGTATTGATATAAGTTGCATATTGCGTTTTAGCATTAGAAACATATACCACCAACTGTGTCTGCACATTATCATATGGGTCGCCAGCTACTGCTTTAAACGGCGGGTTGTTGCAAAGTGTGCCGCTCTTAAAGCCGTCGTAGGCCGAATAGCCCAGCGCAAACCCATACCGCTGGTTCATGTAATTGGTGAGGATAGCCTGGTAGTAGGGATAACTGGGGTCGTTAGTATTGTTACCCACCGGTACGGTAACAAAGTTCGTTGTAGACATTAACGCGGCACGATCTGCATTGAACGTGGCGTAAGACACACAGCCAAGCGCATTGGGTTGGAAAAAGACAGGCAGTACCAGGTTTTGCGGCAGGATGTAGTTACAAGGTACGTCTGCGGCTTTCAGCATATCAAGTTCGGTAGATGATAATGTCATGGCAGCACCGTAGGTATTTACCAGGTACTGGTAAAAGGTTAAACTGCCCCTGGCGGCGTAAGCATTATCAACAAGCGTTTTGATTTCCAGGCTGCTCCTGTCAATCACCATGCTGGCCGATTGTACGGGGATATTATAGGCCGGTGGTCCTTCCAGTAGCCAGGGGTTTAGGTCATAATAAAACTTGGTAAGGCCTAATTTGGCTTTCATCACAGTTCCGAAGTCCTCGGTTGTTGGCGATGTCTTATTTGTGCTTGCGCCGAATGGATGAGTGGCATCACCATTGTCTGAACAAAGTTTCACCAGCGCGGCCCGCAAAGCTGTAGTGTAACCGCTATAGCCATGGGCAGCCAGACCGGGGGCCAGCAGTGTCATCCAGCGGTAGGCATTACCTTCGCAACTATTCTGTACCTGCTGGGCTATTAGCGCCGCATTCTGGGTTTCCACGTCCGTCCGGGCTGTTATTGGATTATAGGTTATGGTATGCGGCGGATCGTCAAAACGCGAGATCTTGTTCTGGTAAGCTTCCGGGCAGCCGTCATTGGCAGGCAGCGGCAATGAACAGGCCGTTGCCGAACCTACAATGCGCACATATGAATCGCCCGTTGTAGACGAGACCTTCGCCGTGCCGGTATAACTGTTCGGATCAATCGTCATCTGGAAATAATGGTAAACATCGCCCTCAACGGCGGTGTCTCCATCCTTCAGCAGAATGGTAGCCACCATCCCGTTCCGGGTACATACCGGGATATTGGGTTTTAGCGTTACCCGGTAAGTAGCCAGCGATGGGAATAACGGGTCTTCAAACGTTTGCGTCACCGTAAAATCAGCCGAATCGTATATCGGACCCGAAAAATTGGCAGATAAGGCCGGGTACTGGACCACATCATTGGAGGGCGCCCGGCTAACCGGGGAATACGCTGCCGGGGCCGTACCAGTACAATTTACCGCCTTGATACTTACGCTGCTTAAAGGTACCGTAAGCGGCAGGCAAAAGAACTTCTTTGATGTATTGGCCGCAAAATAAATGCTGGTTGGTAAATCGGCTGTGTTGGTGCCCGCCGCATAATATAGGTAAACATAGGTACCCGATGCTACTTTGCCCGGGATATAACTGACCGTGATACGCTGCTGGCTGGCTGAACACGCCGTATTCTGCCCGCTGTCGGCCTCAGTGGTCAGCCGCAACGAGAAGTCGCTCACATTAGCGCAGCTGCCGCCGGCAGCTGCCACATACGGCACGCCGATATTGCAGTTGCTTAGGCAGGTTGTACTATTACGCGCCTGCACGTAATACTTTTTCTTTAGTTCAAGATACAATGTCTTATACGTTGCCCAGTCGCGGTTCACCGCGCAGGTATTGGTGGTCCAGTTGTTCCAGCAGTTATTGGTGGCGGTGCCCCCCGCGCAGGTACCTGTAATATATAAACTGTAGTTAACAAACTGCGACAGCCCTTTTACAGCAACTGAAGCATCGTTGTTGGGGTTATTAAGCACCCGCTTGCTGTACTGGTTCAGGTCATCAAGCATAGCCTGCCGCATCCCGCTCAGTGAATAGCCAAGGCCGCCCGACCTAAAAAACGGATCGGCCGCTATCAGCCACGAACCATTGCTGTAATCATAACTCAGGCCCGATGCGTTGGGTACTTTTGTGCTGATCTTAGCCGCATCATCTGCAACCTGCCGCACCTGTTCATCCCATACAAACGAATTTTCGTTATTAACGCAAAACGTATACTTGCAAAGCTCCGGGTGGAAACCAAAAAAATAGGCCGACCATATCGGGTTCCAGTACCTGGCCACGTCGCTTAGCTGCGCATTGGCATCATTGGCCGAACTGATACTCCCATCAGCCTTTACAAAACGGTTAATCAGGTAGGTAACGTCCGAATGATTGGTGATTACCGGAAAAATCTTTCGCCAGTTTTGGTAAATCACGTTGATCTCGGGCTCCAGGGGGTTAAAATCCTTGTCAAACATCGCGTACTGTCCGTTTGGCGATACGTCCTGCATCATCTGTAACTTCAGGTCGTTACATGGTGTAAACGTGCAGGTTAGCGCATTTACCATGATGCTATCAGCCTTATATTTAGCTATGATCCAATTATTATAAGCAGTCTTATCGTCGGCCTGGTAATTGTCTGTATTCACATTCAAGGCCAGCAGCCTGGCCTTCATCATTGCCGTGAAATCTGCCCGCGAACCCAGGATAGCAACTGCCGTTTTGCAATCGCCGAGGGCGCTGCTGAAATCAATTTTATCCAGCATCGGCTGCAGGTACGTCCATTCTGTATTCAAGCTGTGCCGGGCCTGCGCCGTGGTCAAAAAGTTGGTCAGGTAGTTCTCGATATCTCCCCGGTCAAGGGCAAATTCTACAATGATATTGTATTCGCCTACATTGGCAAAGGATACAGGCTCGGCAATGGATGTAAAAGTGCCCTGCGCGCAGGTTTGTGCATCTGCAGCTTTTGCGCCCACATCCGCAGTTATTGTTTTAAAAGGTATCGCGTCGCAGGCGTTTACAAACTTAATCGTTGCTTTGTAATAACAGCTGCTGCAAATTGCCGGCGAGCTTTGGGCATAAGTATAGATCAGTTTCTGAATATCATAAACAAACGTTACAGTTTCGGGTGCCGGAACCAGGTAGGTTGTGGTTGCCGATAGCTTCAGCGAACTGTTATCGAACTTAAACTGGTCCGGGCTCAGTACTTTGATCGTTTGCGATTTGGGCGGAGTTGCCGATGGCAGTTGGTCCAGGTTGGCCGGTGTTTCACCTGCAAGCGCTGTGGCCACCGTTTTACCGCTTGCGTTCACATAGCTCAGCGATACCTGGTTATTCGGGTCGATCACCATATTTTTCATATAGTGGCTTGCATAGCCCGCATCGTTACCGAATAACTGGTCAAGCTCCCATTGTTCGGGAACACCGTAATAATACCGGGTGGTTTTGCTCGGGCTGTTCTGTCCCGGCTGGAACATCTTGCCCACGCCACCCTGTAGCTTAATCCGGCCCGTATTGTCGGGTGTATACTGCGTTACCGAAAATGGATAGTTCTCCGCATCCGGGATGTATTTTGACAGCAGGCGTGAAGGCCAGTTATTGCTAACAGAATAATACTTGGATGCCCCTGCAGTATTGGCTATAGGGTCCGGGTTCGGCTCACATACAGCAGAACTGCCCGTGCCAAGTACGTTTTTATAATCATACGGAATAATATTGGTTGATGTACTGGCTGTAGTTACATTCAGAAATTTAAAGTAATGCAAATATGGCGTATTGTTACTACCGTCAAATGTCGGCGCGGGAAGCACACTGGCCGTAGCCCGGCCAAACATGTCATAGATGTTTTCCTGCACCACCGGAACATTATCCGAATTATTTACAGTAACCGTTTGCCTGTTCCGGAGCGAGCCGTCAAAATAACTGATCACTTCTTTCTTTTTGGCTTCCTCGGCAAAGGATGCCGAGAACTGCCAGTTCATGCCCTGTTCATGCCAGAGGGTACCTATTGCCCAGGCCATTGGTTTAGTAACACCCGCTGTAGTAAATACATACGTCCAGGCGCCGGGCACACGGATCCCCAGGCTATTGTATTGCACGCCACGGATCCTGGCTACCAGGTAATCATCATTATACGCCAACGTAATTTTGTAATCTTGTAGAGAGGTCGTAACCCGTGTTGCACTGTTTCTGAACAGCTTATAAGCCTGCCCTATATTATACCCGTTTGCAGGATCGGTAACCAGCGAGCCGGCAATCCCCGCATTCGCATCTCCGGCGTCAACCACCGTCCATTCCAGGTCATACTCCTGCGCCCCCGGCATATAAGACCAGTGAACCGTAAGACTGTGCGCCGCTGTCGAAGAGGTTGGTGTAAAATCATCCAGTACCGCACTGGTTACAGGGATTACGCCATTTACCGCAAATGGTACCGTATGTTCTTCTGATATGCTCATCACCAAACTTACCCCACCTGTAGGGGGCAACAGGTCTCCCACATTCTCCACCGCATATGACTTAAATGTAAACGTGGCCCGTACCGCGTTACTGAACGTGAAATTATCCGTTCCTTTATAGGTGACACCCTGATCTTTGCGGTAATTGACCGATAATAACTGGTTTGTCAGTGTGGTCTTGGCCCCGTAAACATCGTACATGTCAATATCAAAAATTACCTTGTAGCTGAAATCAGCGCTCAGGGCTACATTGTCTGTAACCTGTAGCGTTACCGCACCCGCTAAACCGTTAAACACCCAGCCCGTATAAGGAGCCCCGGTAAGCGTCAAATCTACCGGGGCCGGAACAGCACCGCTTACCGGAGTCGCTATCGGAATAGGATGGACTACTACAGCTCCCTTTACGCAATAACCACAGATTGTTATCGCCACCATCAACGATAACCGCCTCAAAAATGCCAGCCTTCTCATATTAACGCACCGTATTTGTTAATGAATAATCTTTATACTCAGCTCTCAGCGCTATTATTCCCCCTGAAAGAGTGATGATGCTGGTATAGTCCGGGTATTTTCGCAGTTCTGGTTTCCCGGTCCAACCGGATATCTGCATATCAACCAGTTTATCTTTGCTGCTGTTGAGCGGATCATGAATATCCGAAAGGCGTGCATGAACAAACCTCACCTGCTCGCTACGGGTATCGTAAGTAAGCGTATACTCCTTGCAGGTCACATGTTTGCTATTCTTCAGGGATATCGTTCCCTCTGCCCCGTTGACCACCGATGAAAGCTCGTAGTTTTCGGCGGCAAGGTCGGGAAGCGTGGAAGGGCCTGGCATAGCATCGGCAGAAACGGGTTTCTGCCGGCTCACCCAGATACTCCTCTGTTCATGCTGAATATAGATATTATATCCGCCGCGGTTGATCATTTCCATGCTGCCGTAGCGGTAGTAACAATCATCCCCCGATTTGCAAAAAACAACCCGGGCGTTATGCACATTATTTACAGAATCTGCCCCATCGGTTATATTAACAACACCTTCATAGGCGCAAGGCTTCAGCATATCCATAGAATGGGCCAGCCGGTTTAGCCTGGCCAGCAGCACACGGTCATACGTTTTTACCACTACTTTCTTTTGCGGTTCCTGCCCGTTAAAATGCATTGCCGGTCTGAATGCTGAGACCAGGCCTTTGGAGACGACCGCCGCCGTCATCAGGGACAGCGCAACAAAAATTATTCTGGAAGCAGGGATTACAGATCGTTTCATAATAATTAAAGTGATTTCTTTTGTGATGAACGGGTTTCTTTCAGGGTTACAATACCGCGTTCAGTTTCCTTTTTTACCCTTACCAGCAGGCCTTCGCTGTCATATTCATAAAACGACGTAAAGCCGTTTTCATCCAGTTCGGCCATCAGCCTTAAGGTAGACTCGTCGTAAACATAACTCTTCATCTGCGCGTCGAAAGGGTGCATCCGGATGTCATCAATACTTACGGATGCACCGGCAGTCGGTTTGATCAGGATCTCGAGCGCTGAATTTTCGGTAAAAGCCGGCAGGGTAAGGTCTATAACGCCTTCCACCAGCTTCCATCCCTCAACTACGGCTTTCACCGTTAGTGCAGTTGAATTACCGTTAACGCTAAGTGTCATGGCCAGTGTCCGGTCATAAGGATTGCTATCCTTTACCCAGGCGTTAAATACATATTTTCTATCCGTACCTGTGCTTTGTTTGGAGCCGAACATGGGCTCGAAACCATTAGGATAGATGCCATAATTATTCGAATTTGTATTTTTGACCAGCTGTTTGGCGGCATCGGTAAGCAGCCAGGGTACATGATTGGCCTCCGCATTATATACAACGGTACGCATTGTTACCCCGCGCGCCGGCAACACTGTACTATAGTTGCCGCTGTGCGCATCCGTATTTTGGGCCAGTGATTTAATAGTATGCCCATTCTCATCCAGGAAGTCATTGATCTTTGGCGGATCAAAATAGGTGGCCTGTCCCGGTTTAAAATTGACGTCCTCGAAGCTGTTGGCGTAGATCTCCCGGTTCCTGGCATTAGACGCTACCGCTGCCGGCAGTTCGCCGTTAAAATCAAACATCGCGGCGCTGAACCGTATCAGGGCATCTTTATTTTCAATTTCCTGACCATATTTATCATAGCCGGTTACCGTATTGGCCGTTACCCACTTTGAAGTGGTGTTATCTGCCAGCCAGGGCAATCCCAAGGCCGCCGGTTGAAGCCAGTATGGTACAAAATTGTCAAGGTAGCCGGCGTTTTTTACATCGGCCACGTTATTTGCACCGTTCAGAATGTTGTTATACACCCGATTCTGCTGGAATACCTTAGTTTCATAAGGACGCCAGTTACCCAGGAACCCGTACAGGTAGGGATTGATGGATTTTATAGGTACTTTACATGGTGAAAAAGGGGTTTGTACAGCGTCGCTGTACGCGCTGTTATAGGTGGTATCTGCTACTCCTCCGGGCTTTACATACACAGAGGTGCCAGGCGTGGTGATAAGGCTCTTACTGTTCCAGATCATATTAATATTGCTACCATCGCCTGCATTCTTAATTTCGTCCAGGGTATTATTATAGATTTCAATCCCTCCACCAGGTGAATTTATCTGGACACCGTTATAGCGAAGCTCCATATTTATAGTATGATTTCCCTTGGTCAGGTCGACCTGCACAATAGTCCAACCGAAATTACCCGGGTTTTCCTGGGATTCAAGGCTTAACATGATCCCGCAATCGAACCCCCAGCTCATCATCACACTTGAATCAAATCCAACATAATAAGTACCGGCCCTTGGCGCATAGAAAGTGCCAAAGGCCCCCATAGTGTTGGAATTGGTGTAATTGATCAGGGAGTTATTAACATCTAAAATCGAACTGAACATCGCCCTATTGTCAAAATAATGACCAATCACCGGGTCTCCGCCAAGAAGGTCGGACGTGGTATATTTATGACTGCCGCCTTCATAACCAAAAACGATGTGGGTGCCATTACTGGTAATATGCTCAGTACCACCTCCAGCAAGTGTAAAATCATACAGTGGGTTTATCACCGGTAAAACATGAATATCCGGCACTTCCGTCGACCAGGTTTCACGATAGGTTTGTGCGCTGGCGTTAATAAACTTGAATGACTTCAGGTCTGCGTTATTCAGCGCAAGCTTGAGATTTCCTGCTTGGTCAACCGGCACGAGCGGATTTTTCAGGCATACCAGGCTGCTAAGGCCGGATGCCAGTATATTTTTATAGCCTGAATTGATAACCTTGATGCGGTTGAAATTGCGGGCTGCGATCGTTTGGCCGTATTTATTGATAACATATTCAGCGGTTCCGGGCGTAAAGGGGAAGGATACATAATCTTTCACCACCCAGAAGGGTCCGCCGGTATTGTCATCAAGATCGATAAATTCGTCCCCGTCCTTTAGGAGTTGGGCCTGGCCGGTCAGCACACCATTCAATCCTGTGGTTACTCCGGTTAACACCATACCCTGGCTCTGATATGCAGGCCCCATTCCGCTGTAAGCCCAGTAGGCAGGTATATTGACGGAAAATATGTCGTTGTTAAATTCATTCTGCGTCCTTGTTACAACAGGTTCGCCGGTTAACCCGTCATAAGCAAGGTTTTCAGTGATGATAGAGGAACCATTCACTGTCTTAATAACACTTTTGACAATGCCGTAGTACTGGCTAACTTTAACAGCACATACAGACCGGAAAAGCTTGTACTCCGAATTGGCGGAGCCAGGAAAATGAGGAATCGGGACGGGGTAGCCGAATGCCGGAATTACATCCACCCCTACATCGACGGATTTTCCGTCATTTATCGATTCCTGTTCCCGAAAATCTGTAAAAAAATCCACATCCCGCCCAATCACCTGGTTTTGGCTTACAGTGCCATCCGTGTTGAGGATATTTACAGTATTGGCCAGCCGTATGGGGCCGGAGCCGGACGGTGTAGTATTATAGTTGTATACCGTAGCCGAAATCTCCGCCCCGGACTGGTTATAAATTTTAACAGACTTGGTTTTACCGGCCATATCGTTCAGTTCGATTGCATATCCCTGAGAAAGCACCATTTTTTCGGTGCTGGAGCCCGATACTATACTAAAATGCGGCGGAGGGTGCGGGTTGTACCGCTGAATAGGGATAACGGTTACTCTGACCGGAAAATCTTTAGCTGTATAAAACTCGTTAACCGTGTAACCTGTAAGCGGTGCCGCCGCCCCTACCTGGTCGGGATTTATATCGGTTACCGTCACCTTGCTATAATTTACCGCCGGCGCCGGGTAAAAAGATTCTCCGAATGGCTCTTCCAGATCGAAGAAATTATTGATGCCGCCCCGCACCTGCTGTACATAAAATATGGGTTGCTTTAACGGGTTCTCGTCATTGCCCACCGAAGGTTCGTAACTGGCCACACCGCTGCTGATTACCTGCGTTCCATCGGTTGTAGTATAATCATAATTTTGACCGTAGCTATGGGTATTTGCGCCGCCAGACATTGTATTCCAGCTATCTGATATCACAACACTTTTTACCCTTACACCGCCACCGAGTTTAAAACCGTCCTGTTTAACGATCCGGGCAAAACTTTTAGCATAGTCCATCGTCCCCGCATACCGCACTCGCGCCGCTTTATGATAAAAGTTTTCCGTTAACTCGCTGAGGTTACCAAAGGCATTGAATATGGCCTGTACCGCAGATGCCAGGCTTTGCGTAGCTCCTTCGTTCCCCATACGCCGGTCAAAACCCGGATAGGCATACCGCGGGTACTCCTCCTTCATTTTTTGCCAGGCGGAAACAACAATCGGGTTCGACAAACCGCCGCCTTCCGTCCTGTCCTTCAGGCGGATCCTGGCGATATGATTTGTGTAGGATACCTGGCTGATCTCTGCAAAGCAAGGAACGAAATCAAAAGACTTCCCCCATGTGTGAGTGCTGTTAGACGTGCCGACATCGACATAGGCTTTTATATATATATAATCGGAGCCGTTGAGGAAGTCCCTTTTAAAAGCCGCGGTGGCGTCAGTATTATCATCCGTAGCCGTACCCGCTGGTAGCTGTAGCGTGATTACCTTGGCATCAACCAGGTTTGCCCGGGTTGTGTTGGTCTCATCCGTTGGCGGTGTAGCATCTGTCTGCAGATCCAGTATCGGGCTCATATACATTGCTTTTTTATCCTGTACATAGGCATAGTCATCCGATTCATAGTTCACCTTGATCACGCCGCCTGTTGGCAATGTGATTTGATTCAAATGCCAGAGGGAGGCCGCCGTTCCAACACTTGTGGTGACAGTCCCTTTTGTGAGTTCCTGCGCGGTATAAGGAAATTCATCATTTTCGACAGTAAAACCGGGAATGTCTGTATGAGGCCTGAATGTGCCCCAACGGTCGGTATTCTGAGTTTTATAACCTAAAATCGCTGGAGTAGTCTGCACATGTCCCAAATGCGTGATGGGATCGGCAATGGCATCCGTATATGAAGTATTATAAGAAAACACATAGGGAAAATTGACGCCTTTGGTTGTGTTCCCATACTCAAAATGAACATCGGTGAGTGTTAATTTACCGTGTATAATGCCGTTTAACGTGCTGACAGAATTAGGGGTATTAGGGCAAAGGGAATAATCGTATTTTAATTTGACAACTTTGATCGGTTTAGTCATATCGGCTTTTGAATACAGTCGGATCTCACGCAAACACTTTTGCCTCGGTGACGGATCACTACTGGCAACCCCGCCGGTATAATCCAGGACGCCAATCGCATCGTTACGATTTTCAGTGATAAAATAGGCGATCTTAGTTTTGGATTCTATAGAACTGACGTAATACTGTTCCTTCGTTCCGAAAACGATATTGGCCTTATCATCATCCTCGTCAGCCAATAACGATTTGTTGAGTGTAGCGTTTTTATAAGGAGTACGCCAATTGATTGCATCCAAACGGGAATAATTAAATTTAATTGCCGTGCCCAGGTCATCGTCACTGATCCCATCGCCTTTTTTATCGACATAATCAGGCGAGAGGATACCAGTCAAAAGGAAACTTGTAGCGTGGGCAGGCTGACTTTCCTTATGATAATAAGAATCTATGCCCTTGTTACTACTAAAAGTGGCCGCATTGGTTTGGTAAGGAAAGGTAAGTTGGTCCGGGGATTTAAAGTTGTCCGCTTGAGTTTCCATCACCGCACCTTTTCCCACAGCAAAGGTATACTCATCCTGCTGCCTCGAATACACGGGGATGCCATACACCATTTTTTTGCCATGCTCGTCGGTTACAGTCATCTCCGAAATATGGTTGCCTTTACGAAAGTTTGCAGGATCGCCCGTGTCAACTCTTTTTATTCCTTCCAGAGGAATCGGCTTATGCAACGCTGGCGGTGAAAAGTTGCCATATGAATTGAAGCTATAAGTATTGATTTTTTTGTCCAGGCCAGATACAGCTGCCTCGTTTGCAGTAAGATATGATATCGAAGTTTGCAGCGGCTCCCGCTTGGTTTTCATGATACGCGACAAATTACTGGACGGATAAGATTCAAACGTATTCGTGGCTGTACTGCCGGAAATTTTCACGGCGAGCGGCTCTGTGTTGTGAATCAGGCCACTCATGCCCGCATCTTCCCGGGTGAGCTCGCCCACCTTTTTAAAGTAAACATGCTGGTTGTCCGGGTTATTCATATCAATATCCTGAAAATCCCCATTAGCCAGGTAATTATTCTCTGAAGCCCATTTCCGGGTGGTGTTTGTGGTTTTCTGCTTAAAAAAAGTTGTCCCGCCATGCACATACCCTCCGGCGCCTGCATCAAACCCCAGCGTCGCCGTCGAACTCTGATCGGCGACTTCGGGATCGAAAAACGCCCCGGTTCCGCCGCGGTGCAGGCGAAACTGCCCGCTGCCGGCCTGGCTGGTATAGGAAAACAGGTCAACCGTGTTGACCGGAATGGCCAGGTTGGGCAGTTCGGGGAGTATCGGGTTATCTTTTTCCCGTACAAAATCCATCACCGCGTTTTTTACATTTTTACCGTGCTCGGCATATAATGATCCATACGCCGGGTTAGTGTTGATCCGGGAAATTACCTCTTTTACCGAAACATAGCCAGCCCCGCCGGTGCCGGCAAAGGCGATACCATAATTTACCCCCAGGTCCATGCTGAAAGACCCATAGCTGGATTTATAGGGAACCTGTATTTTAGGAAAAATAGGTTCGGTATTATACGAGATCAGCGTCCCTTCGTACCGGAAAACACCTTCCAGGTACTGCGGTCCGAAACTACAGTTCAGGCTCAGGTTTTTCAGGCCCGAGCGGGTGTTATAGCCCAGGCTGGCACTCAAACCGGCAGAGGATGTCAGCCCGAAATCTGACGAATATTTGATGCCCAGGTTGGCATAAGGCGTCACATCCACGCCGGACTGTGTATTGGATAATAAGCCGACCCCAAGTCCGGCTGTTAGCGAACCATCATTAGACAGGGAGGCCGAAATGCCCGCATTGGCGCCTATTTCGGCACCAATACCGGTATAATTGTCATTGAATACCCCCATACTGAAGCTACCTTGCAGGCCGACAGGAATATCACCGCCAGCCAGCTCTCCTTTCACCGTGACTTTTCCGCCGACTGTAATTTTCGGTTTGGTATAATGCTCTGTTTTGATCTCATCTCCGTCCATATCATCGGGCACACCCCTCACCTGCCGGTTGATGCTGCCGACATTGAGGCTCCAGCCTAAACCCACCCAGCTTGCTTCGTCGTCGACACCGGTTCCCGATTGGTAATTCAGGTTGATGGGATAACCGTCGATATCCAGCAAGGGGATATTATATTTAAAATCACCCGTCTGCAGGTCGACCATGTCGCTCACTCCCGCTGGCTGGAACCCTTTAACTTCGGGCTGCGAAGGCCCGGATGTTAAAGCGTAAGCCGCGGCCGGGGCAACCAGGTTATAACACCAGATACCTAAGAGCAACAGGGCAATTCTTCTGGTCTTTTTGGAAATTTTGTTCATTTTGATCAGTAATTTCTTATTCTTGGGGTTGTAAAATCAATTTGTATTTCTTTTTGTTCATATACCGGTCGCGGTAAGTGATCGTTGCTCCGGCAGCCGAAACCGGCAAATCTTCAAAAGACACCAGATATTCATAGACCTTTTCTGATCCCGTAGCTATGTACTGGACGATTTCCGGGTAGGCGGTCTTTTTATCGCTGCCTGAATAAAAACAACTGTCCATCCGGTAAATGAGGTTTTCCTTCGCCTGCTTGTCCAGTTGCCCGAGCATCTCAGCGGATGGAATTAGTCTGACCTTCAAAGTCACTGGCCCATCCAAACTGTTAACCACTCTGCCAAACCGGATAATAAGATCGCGATCTTTGATCTCCCGGTAGGCCGGCTCCTTTCCCGAGCAGGCCGATAATACCAGCACCGGAATTATTGCTATCCATAAATACCTATTCGTCATATAAAAAACGCAAGCTTTTAACGGTGCCGTCAGGCATCGTGATGTCCATCACGTAATACCTGTTTTTCTGAAATGCCCCATTGCCCGTTAAATCGATCACCAGGAAATTAGCACCGTTCAACAGTTTAACTGCCGGCAGTCCGTGGATCTTCTTATCCGGATAATCAAGAGCCCTGATCGTGTATTTTAGTCGTTGAGCTGCATAAGGATTACGTAACGCGAATTTGATACTCCCCCTGGCTACATAGGAATTCCCAAGCAGCAGGTCTTCAATTTCCCGGAATGCAAAAGGATCGGGTGCTTTTTCCAGGCTGTCCCGGCAGTCTACCGTGAACGCCCAGATCTCCGACCGGTTAAGGATCGTCTGATCAACATAAGCTGTTACCTGCCATGCATATTTTTTTTTGTTTTGCAATTCCTTCGCAACAGAGGGGTAGGTAAGCACCGGGCTAACCAAGTTGGCCTGATCAATAAGTAACAAATTGTAATTCAATGCCTCGGTCGCGCTCTGCCCGGTTTTGATCTCCGCCAGTGTAAGCCGGTACCTTGCTCCTGCTACAGCCGGAATGAGAGGTTGCCAGGTCAGTAGCGGCCGTTTATCACAAATCACGTCTTCGTCATAGGGGTCGACGAGGTTCAGTTCCGCGAAGGGGGCAAGCGCATAACTAAAGCATTGCTCAAAAGGCGGATTATCGGAATGACTGAAACTAAATTCGTAACAGTAATCATAATCACCTTCCGGGAATGTCCTGTTTAGGCCGGTCATCTGCCCCAGCCTGTTGTCGCCGAACTGGATAGCGGCGCCGCGGGCCGCCGCCAGCGGTAAACGGTTGTCTCCGGGCAACAGTGTAAACTCAGGCGTGCTGATCCGACAAACCGTACCCGCCTGGCGCTCGGTAACCGTAATCACCAAGGTTGCGGCTATGCGCTGGAACTGGCTGATCACGTGACAATTCAACAGGCCGTTGAGGTTGCGGCCGTTCGTTTCTGCGATGAACTGCACATTAACCTGCGCAAACGCTGGTAAGCGGAAGCAGAGCAGTAGCAACAATATCAATTTCTTTAACATGATCAGATTTTAAAATGGTATTTCAAACTAAGCTCGGCCCGGCATAATGGATAAAGGTCGGGGTACTGTGACCGCGCCATATTCCGCCGGAGGTCGATATAGGTGTCCAGATCGAAATGTCCGCCGGAAAAGAACTGTATGCCCTGCCGGAACCCGCTTTGGCGGACGACGCCGGTATTATCCAGGTAGGTAAAGCCCGAGGAAAGCCGCAGTTTACCAAACAGCATGTACTGGTAGCTCATATCTGTATTCAGCATATTGCCGATCAGTTGATAAGCCGAAAGCTCCTTATTATAAAATACGGCGACACTCAGGGAATTTTTCTTCAGCAGCACAGTCTGGGTATAGTTTACCATAAAAAGGTTCCCTGCTCCCCGGAGTGCGTTGGTATTGGTAAAATCCTGCTTTCCGATGGCAAAGTGGCTGACGCTATAATATTTGCCAATCTTGTATGAGGCGTTGCCATCCACCTGTATCTTGTTGAAGCCATATACCGGGGAAACCACATTGTCGATTTTTTTATCCGTGCCATTGGTGATGTATTTAAATCCGATATAGAACTTCCTGCTTACCTGGTATCTTGAATCTAACTGGAACTGGTAAGTCTTCCATTTATCATTGGTCGTATAGCTGATTGGCATGTTGGACATATCTGTCCTGAAGATCATGGTCAGTTTTTTATTATAAAACGACTTTTTGATGTTCCCTCCAAATTTCATCCGGCCACCGCCAAACCCGTTGTTGGCCGGGTTTTGATAACCTGTTCCTGCGTAATTAAAGTACAGGTTATCTGCAGCATCAAGTTCCCTGATATTCAGCTGGTGCCGGAATCCAAATGACATAGCCGAAAAAAGATCATTCGACAAACTGTTGGTCAACCCGGCCTTCTTATCCAGAATCGCCTCACCGCCTGGCTGAAACTGGTTATTGTACAGGGTGGTTGTTTTGGATACATCAAGGTCCACCTTTCCGAGGCTGCCGAGCCGGAGTGCCTTGGACAAGGTAAAAGCCACATTATTTGTGGAGATGGAAGGCATAGCACACATGCTGTTGTGAAATTCCCTGCTGTAAGAACTAATCACAGATACTTTTAGGCCTCCGCCCCTGGCACCCGGGAGCTCGCCGGATATAAATGTCATGTTCCGGGGCTGGTTGTATATCGAATTCTGGAACCCGGCATCTTTAAACGAACTGATGTCATTCACCGATCCGTATCCAACGGTGACTGGGATGCCGCCGGCTTTATACGTCAGATGTGTTCCGCTGATAAAAATGTCGCGGCTTTGTACACTGCCGGGCACCTGGTCGCCAAAAGCCCCAAGCTTGAAGGTCTGCACCCGCGAAAATAATGCCTGGACGCCGTTTGACGGAACCATGTCCTGATAACGGTTTCCAAGTTCCGACAGGCTCAAATTACCGCCGCTCTGCGTGGCGAGTTGTTCAACCTGCAGCATTTTATCGACGTCGAGCCCTTGATCCTGGAGTTGTTGCCGGATGCCGGTTATAACGCCTGCTACGCTGTCCGCCTGAGCAGGTGTGATAGTGGCGTACAATGCAGTGGATTCAGGGGCGCTTTTTATCGCTGCTGCGTCCAGCGGCAATACCGGTAAATGCCACTTTGCAAGCTTCCTGTCAAGGCTGTCGCTTTGCGTCCGAATAATCTCTGTAAACGCGGACGTGTTATTTTGCCGGAGAGATATAAACATCGCGTGTGCCATGTTTTTAACCACGGTATCGTAGCCCAATGAAAGCCCCGCACGCCAATGTCCGGCACTGTCTGCCAGCCCCGTTGGTACCGTTTTTTTCCCAACTACAGAATCTGCCGGTACATATGCTGCTATTCTTGCGGCGAGTTCTTTTTCATTCAGATTTTTGAGCCCGGCGATATGGGCAGGGTTATTAAAATATGTATTTAGGGCGCTGTCGTTTTTTAACTTTTCAAGGCTGAGGGCCATTCCGCTAAATACCACTTCCGTTTCATCCGCACTAAAGGCAAGGTTTCGTAGCAAGGCCTGCCCGCCGATGGCCGTACCATTGCCGGCCAGCTTCGCCTGCCGACTATTGATATCCGTTAGGAGCTTATCCCGGATCTGCTGCCTGTTCAACTGTAAAAGGCCTGCTGTCACACCGGGATTGTCAAGGTACTTTGCCAGCAATACATCCTTCGGCGAATTCAATGTCGAGTTTGGATTTAATAATTTGTTCTGTACCGCCTTTTGCGCAAATCCCGTCAACGTACGCCCGCCGAATACATTGCGCCGGAGATCCATATACCGGAGCATATCGCTTCCCAGCAGCGCGTTGAACTGTGCTGGGCTGTAATCAAATTTGAAAAGATTGTTCATCCCCATGCGGGATGCCATCGATGATGCCTGGTCGGTTGAATAGTCCACATTAACAGGTATCCCCCAGGCGTTGATCGTGCCGCGGATGCTTAGAACATTGTTAAATTTCCGGCCGCTATTGATACTGAAAGGAACATCAAGTGGGTGATATAAGAAGGCTTCGCCCAACTCCAGCGCTGCGTTTACCGGGCTTTTCTTTAAAACGGACAGGCTTTGCCCGAGGCCGCTCCGAGGAACAACGGCTTTAAGCGCTGTGACCAGTTGTACTTTTTTTGTAGCGGCAATTCCGGCTTGCTGATCTGCAGGCCCTGGGGACTTTATACCCCTTTGCACCGGCAAGCGCAGGGAATCGGGTAAGATTTTAACGTTCGGCTTTTTCAACGAAGGCGCTGTGACAGGTGCAAGGCTAGTGCCTTGTTGCACGAGCCGATTCGCTGCATTGACGTTATGGTTTTTTTTAGCTGCTAAAGTATCAGCCGCAGGCGCGCCCTTAACCTGGGCATTCAATTTGCCGGAAATAAAGATTTCCAATAGTGTAAACAGGAACAGAGCCCCGGCGTTCTTCATAGCCTGGTTCTCCTTCTATCGGCAGACGATACCACTAATTTCATTGTATTGTTGATAAGGTTAAGGCAACATTCTTCTAATCCTGGGACGATGCTCCGCCCGGCAATTATCAGATTTAAAAAAACAGAAATTAAAACATCATCAAAAGATACCGACCAACGATTCTCTAAATACAGAGAATTCAGGTAAAAAACCTAACTGATCAAAAATAACACTTGCGATAATTACAATTATTTGTTTTTTTATTGACAGTGAAAATAGGAATAACATTCACATTTTCAAAAAATTATTTATTAATTTTAACAATTACAGTTGTTGGTCGGCTTATCATGGCACCTATTCGTTAGGTATGATTAAGCTTTCGATTCTAATTCACTGTTAGGTAGTACCTCACAGTGAATTTAACGGCACATGTGTATGAGTACTAAACCTTTTCATGAAAAAAAATTTAAGTAAATTTCTGTTCGTGTTTTGTATATTCAACTGTTGGCTGCCACGTGCCGCCGGGCAGGCGGTAACCAACCAGGGCACCGAATTCTGGATTGCATTCCCCAGCCATAACCCTGATTTTGACAGCCAGTTCCATCCGTTGCCTGCCCAGATCAGCATTTTTATAACCGGAGGCCAGGCGTCATCCGGAACAGTATCGGCTGGCAGTTTCAGCCTGCCGTTTACGGTGTCGGGCAACCAGGTAACCGAAGTGAAAGTGCCGCGGGAATCCGCCTATATAAATGATTCAGAAAGTGGGCAGGTGCTTTCCGGAAAAGCAATACACGTTACAGTCGACAAAGGTAGACCAGCGGTAGCCGTATATGCACATATTTTCGCCGGTCAGCGCTCTGCGGCTTCGCTCATCCTTCCGGCTGAAAGCCTGGGCAGCCACTATTACAGTATGAATTTCAGCCAGCATGATACCGAGGGTCAGAATTATATTGTCCTGATTGCAACAACCCCGAATACACTGGTTCACATCAGGAAGGGCAATACCGAACTGGTACCGGGCGGCATATTATTGAAAAAAGCCGGCGATATTTATGAATATTTATCATCAGAAGATCTTACCGGAGCAAGTGTAAGTGCCGACTCCACGGGGCAGGGCTGTAATCATTTTGCGATGTTTAGCGGCAGTTCGGGAATATACATAGCACCAGCGGGCTGTACGGCACATTCGCTCGACCCTCTATACCAACAATGTTATGACACCCAAAACTGGGGAATGGCTTACGGATTTATCCCTTTCAGCACACAAAGTGGCCTGCAAACTAAACCAGTAAGAACTTCCGGGCAGTTTATCCGCGTACTTGCGGGGGACCAGGCGGCAACAGTGAGCATTAGCGGTAAAGTTGTAGCAAACCTTGCACCGGGCACTTTTTACACATCGCCGCAGCCTCTTTCGACGCCGGCCTCTATCACGGCGACCGGCCCGGTAATGGTTGCGCAGTTTGCGCTGTCCCAGTCGTGCAGTAATCTGGGTAATACTTCATATGGTTTCAGCGACCCGGATATGTTATTTCTCAACCCGATCGATTACAGCATCAGGGATATTACAGTTTATTCTTCCAACAGGGAAAATATTTCTGAACAATATTTGAATATCCTGCTGCCGGGCACCGCTGCTGCCGGGTTCAGGATCAACGGGCAAGCGCCCCGATCAGCCTTTAAAACTATGCCTGGCTTGCCTGGATTTCAATACCTGCAGCTTGATCTTAGCCAGGAAAACACCCATACCTTCCATTTGACAGCAGGTGAAGGTTTCAATGCCATTGCCTACGGCTTCGGGAATGTTGAGTCCTATGCTTATTCTGCCGGCACTAACCTGGCCGCCAGCCAGACCGTTAATGCGATCCGGACGTCGGACAAGGTACAGATCGATTCCGCCTGTGTGGACGAGGATTTTTTCTTCAGGCTGACATTGCCTTACCAGTCACCGCGGGTAGTCTGGAAAATGGACAAAACAGAAGCAGCCGTGGCACAGGACAGTCCATCCCCTGTCAGCATCAGCCTGCATGGCAAACAAGCCTATGTGTACCAGTTGGCTAAAACCCCGGCCTACCTGCGAACGGGCGATCACGACTATCAGATAGAAGCCAGTTATCCGGCCGGGCTAACCGATTGCAGTGCCGGCAGGCAGATTATTACCGGTGTGTTTAGGGTGATGCCGCTCCCAAATGCAGCCTTCTCCGCTGAGGCCGACAGCTGTGGCCTGGCCGTTCGTTTTAAAAGCAAAATCAACAGAGACACAGGAAGTTACCGGGAGATATGGAATTTCGGCGACCCGCGGAGTCAAAGCGCCAATACCTCGACCGAGCTTGAACCGACACATTTATATCGTGATACCGGCGTTTATTTTCCTAAACTGACTATTATTTCGGCATCGGGGTGCCAGATTACCCGAACCGACACATTGCACATTCACCGCAACATTACAGCTGATGCCAGTTTTTCAGCAACGGGATGTGCAGGAAAGGCGGTTATGTTTACCGACCGGGGCAAGACAAGTTACCAGGGAGAGTCACTCCGCCGCTGGTTTTTCGGCGACGGGGCTTCTGTTAGCACCACGGCGGTTACCGTACAGCACAATTATCAAAACCCAGGAACTTATAACGTCAAGTTGGTATCCATTGCCGCCAATGGCTGTCCGAGCGATACTTCGTTTCGTATGATTACGGTGACCGGGCGCATTATACCCAGCTTCAGCCTGCCGGATATCTGTCTTTCTGATGGTGTCGCCCGCTTCGTGAACACAAGCCGCTTGCCGGACGGTCAAACTTCGGGCCTGTCTTTCCTGTGGCGCTTTGGCGACAGCGCAGCTACGCCAAACAACCCGGATACCTCTGTATCTCCCGAGCCATCACACCTTTTCACGGCAGCGAAAAAATATACGGTCAGCTTAACCATCTCCGCACCGGGCTACTGTGATACAACGATCTCGCGGGACTTCACCGTGAACGGCATCCGGCCGAAAGCGGATTTCGAGGTATTATCCCTGGAAACCCTCTGCAGCGGAAAACCGATACAATTCCGGAGCCTGGCATCGGTGCTGGATTTCGGCCGTATCAGCCGCTTGACCTGGTATTTTAATGCCGACTCAGATCAGGCTGATACCTTATCGGTTGTGCACCCGGAACAGGGAGCGATTTATAGCCATACCTACCCCGCCTTCCAGGCGTCCGCGGGAAACGCGGTAAGGGTAGTTAAACTAGTCGTCTATTCCGGCAACGCCTGTGCCGACTCGCTGAGCAAAACAATTACCTTGTTACCTGTACCGGCGCTGGAGTTTAAACAACTTGGGACGATATGCCTGGATGCGCCACCCTTCCAGATTACACAGGCCGGGGAATTAAGCGGAATAAAGGAGGGGAACAGTTTTTATACAGGGCAGGGGCTTTCGCCTGCCGGCATATTTGACCCGGCAGCAGCTGGCGTGGGGCTTCATTACCTGACCTATCATTTCATACCGGCGGCAGGCTGCCCGGATTCGGTAAGCCAATCAGTAAATATTGTAACTCCGCCCACGTTAGAGCCGCCACCTAATGCACTTATTTTACGGGGCAACAGTGTCATCCTGAGACCGCGGTACACAGGGTCGGGGTTGAGCTATAAATGGACCCCTGCTGCGGGACTTGATGATCCTCGTTCCCCATTTCCAAGTGCGTCCCCTTTAACAAGCACGGAGTATAGCCTGGAAGTATCCAATGGCTCCTGTGTGGTAAGTGTAACGGTCCGTGTCGGGGTTTTGCTGCCACCTGTATTCAGCAATGCTTTCAGCCCGAATGGAGACGGGGTAAACGATTACTGGGAAATACCAAACCTGGCTACTTATCCCAATTCAAGAGTGACGATCTTCAACCGTTATGGCATACCTGTTTTCAACTCAACAGGCTATGGCGTACCCTGGGACGGCAGGTATAATGGCAAAGACGTCCCTACAGGCACCTACTACTACATTGTAATCCCGGGAACAGGTCAACAGAATTTCAGCGGTAATGTTATTGTGATCCGTTAAGGCAGGTTGTCAAATAACAGGCAGGTTAATCATACAGGATTTATTGGATTTTTTGAAAACACTCCCCACATCTACAACTACCTGTATATCAACGTAAATATCAATCCTTACCGCTCCCCTCTACATTTTAAACAAGAGCCTCAAGCCGAAAGATTTGGAGCTTTTGTTTTTGCCTTCAAATTTAGATATCTTTAAATATGCAGCACCAAGAATTTGAACCTCCTGAAGAACTACGGGATGCCATAAAGTGCTTTTGGTACAACCGAAGAGACTCCGGAGAAGTACAATCAAGTTTTGAGGTACAACCTGATGGCTACGCTGAAATTATTTTTCATTTCGGAAGCAGCTGCAGCATTTCTCGCAATGGAGGCTTGCAACAATTACCATCACCGTTTATGATGGGGCTGCTCAATCAGCCTGTTCTTTTTTACACAAAAAACCGTTTAGAGATCATTGGCGTCAGGTGCTTTCCCTGGACAGTGTTCGATTTACTCGGACTGCCGTCCGGGAAAGGCGGAGTGTGCATATTTGATCACCCTATCGCCCAGCTTCAAGCCTCGTTGAATAAGTTGGTTCTTACCGGCAGGATAGATGAAGCGCTGGCCCGGGTAAAACAATATTTCGTGAATGCCCGGTCGGGGGTTGCTATTGACAGTATGCTATTCAAAGCGGGAGTTGCTATGAGGGAAACAAACGGCACTATACCGGTAAGCCAGGTAGCGGCGGCGGCCCATGCTACGGTTCGTACGCTGGAACGAAACTTCAAGCAATCGTCTGGCTACACGGTTAAGGATGTATCCGGTTTAATGCGCTTTGAGCAGGTACGAAACCGATTATGGCTTTATCCAAATTCCAACCTTTCAGGCATAGCCCATGAGCTGGGCTATACGGATCAATCCCATCTAAGCAGGGAATTCAAACGCTACAGCGGCACTACACCGGCGGCCTTCGCGCGGAAAGCAAAGAACGGAAAGACGGCCATCGGCAGTGATTTTGTCGCGTTTGTACAAGCCTGAAACAGGAGCATTCCTGAATTTTGTGTATCAAATCATTCTATATGAAAGCTACACTTAAAAGCGATAAATCTGCACAAAATACTTCTATCTACGATGTTATCATTTCCGGCGCGGGCCCTGTAGGCCTGTTCCTCGCCTGCGAACTGGCCCTGGGCAAATGTTCGGTACTAATACTGGAAAAAGCCGAGAATCCGCAGTCGCCACTAAAGCAATTACCCTTCGGAATCCGGGGGCTCTCGGCGCCTACTATCGAAGCGCTATACCGGCGTGGGCTGCTGCAAGAACTTGAGGTACATAAACGCCTTAAAAATCCCCATCAAAACGCCGGACAAGGGTTACGGCGCCAGGTTGGACACTTTGCCGGCATTCCATTTCATGAAGGCGATATTGACACCTCCCGATGGACAAATCGTCTGCCGGGCCCCACCGAAATCAGTTTAATTTCTGAAATGGAGGAGCTTGAAGCCGTACTGAGCCGACGCGCTGCAGACCTGAGTGTAGTAATTAAGCGCGGGCTTGCCATTACACACTTTCATCAAACAGAGGACGGGGTAACCGTTCAGGCAGGCGGGCAATCTTTTCAAGGTAAATGGCTGGTGGGTTGCGATGGAAGCCGCAGCGTTGTTCGCAAGTTGGGCGGTTTTGAATTTGCGGGAACGGAACCTGAATTTACCGGTTACACTACCCGGGTTGACATTGCCGATCCTGAGAAGCTAAGCCTGGGCCGGAACGTGACGCCAAGGGGAATGTACCTCCAATCTCAGCCAGGCTACCTGATGATACAGGATTTTGACGGCGGGGCGTTTCATAGCTCAGGAAAATCAATCACTCGTGAGCACTTACAAGAGGTGTTACGCCGTATTTCGGATACCGACGTTACCATCAATGCCCTGCATATTGCTACCACCTGGACTGACCGCGCACGGCAGGCCACAACCTACCGCAACGGACGGGTGTTATTAGCAGGCGATGCGGCGCACATCCATTCACCATTAGGAGGCCAGGGACTTAACCTTGGGCTGGGCGATGCCATGAACCTGGGCTGGAAGCTTGCCGCAACCATCCGGCAAAAAGCTCCGGAAGGCTTGCTGGATAGTTATTATACCGAACGGCACCCAATTGGTGCACAAGTTTTGGATTGGTCACGAGCCCAGGTTGCTATCATGAAACCGGATCCCTATGCCCGCGCGCTGAATGCGATTTTTCGCGACCTTATGAATACACGCGATGGTGCCACTTATTTTGCAGGAAGGGTGTGGGGCGTTCACACGCACTGCAACCTTGGTGGCGGCCACCCTTTGGCAGGCCACAGCGTTCCCAATTTTGAGCTGGAAGACGGTGCAAAAATTGGCGAGCTTATGCACGACGGCCTGGGGATACTGCTTGATTTTGATGCGAACCCCTCGCTTAAAACTTTGGCGGGTGAATACGGCGACCGATTGAAGTATGTTTCAGGCAGCACAAAAGAGCGATTAGGTGTAAGCGCCGCGCTGATACGCCCTGACGGGATTATAGCCTGGGCTTCTTCTGACAACCACCCGGATTGCAGCGAACTCCAAAAGGCTATCCCCCGTTGGTTTGTTGGTAATTGAGAGATTAATAAAGTAGAACTACGCTCGTCTCTACCGGCCCATCTGAACAAACGGAATGTATCCTCCTATTTTTCAGCTTACCTGTTGGTGCCTTAAATTATAATTCCACCTGAGTTAACGCTCATCCTTTATTTCGCAGGTTGGTATCCGGGTTGTGCGCCCCATTTAACATCCGGCTTATCCTGCATATAAAATTCCAGGCTACCACCGTTCATGATCTGTTTGTAGCTTATATAATTACGTGGGCTAAACTTCCCATTCAGCTTTACCTGGTAGATGTATGCTGAGGTTTTACTTTTTTTGTGGCAGGTTATGGTGGTGCTTTTCCCATTGGGCAGCTTCAATATTACTTTATCAAAAATTGGCGAACATAACAGAAAATCGCCCGATACCGGGTTTACCGGGTAAAAACCCATGGATGCGAACATGTACCAGGCCGACATCTGACCCGCATCGTCATTACCTCCCAAACCACCCGGACCATCGCTGTATTCCGTTGCAAGTATCTCCCTAACCCGTTGCTGGGCCTTCCAGGGAGCAGGGGTATAGTTGTACATAAAAGGGATTTGATGACCGGGCTCATTGCCGTGCCAGTATTCTTTTTTCAAAAATAAACTATCCAATGCCAATTCCAGTTTGGCGGGGCCGCCCATTAGCCGGGCAAGCCCTGGAATATCCTGGGGTACGTAAAATGTGTATTGGCGGGGTGTGCCCTCGGTAATATAGCTTTCTTTTTTATCGGGATTGTAATCCGCTATCCAGCTGCCATTCGCGTAGCGGCCACGTACCATGCCTGTTGCCGGGTCAAAAACGTTTTTATAGTAACCCGCACGTTGCATCAGCAATTTATAATCTACTGTTTTATTTATTTGTTTCGCAAATTGCGATAAGGCGTAATCATCATAAGCATACTCCATGGTACGGCTCACCTGCTCTTTTTTATGGAAGGCATCGGGTACGCTATCTTCCAGCGGTATATAATGATATTTTAGATAACTATCCAAAGCCCGACGGCCTTTACCTTCTACATAATCAGCTTTATTGGCCGGTATATCAAATGCATTGTGCCGCAATAAGCCATAAGCTTCGTTTACATCATAATCGCGGATACCTTTAAGATAGGCGGAGCTGATTACCGAAGCCGTATGATCGCCTATCATTTCCGATGTATAATTGTTCCAGCAGGGGAATATAGGCATCCAGCCCCCTTGCCTGCCTTTGATAATCAGCGAGCGTACCAGGTCGTTTACAAAAGCAGGTTTCAGTATTTCGTACAAAGGAATTTCGGCACGGTAAATATCCCACATCGAAAAATCATCGTAATAATTGCCCTTTGCCAGCTTTGCGTTTTTATAACCTGTGGCAAACATCGGGTAGCTGCCATCAACATCACTAAACAGGCGGGGTTGCTGCATGGTATGGTAATAGGCGGTGTAAAAAATATTTTTGTCTTTAACGCTATTGGTAGTTACGCTGATCTGGCTCAACGCTTTTTGCCAAACCGCTTTACAGGTTACAACTGCTTTATCAAAATCAAACCCGGGCATTTCTGCCTGTAAATTTTTACGGGCGCCATCAAGGCTGGTAAATGATGTCCCTATGCGGATCACCAGCTTTTCGCCCCTGTTCATTTTAAAGCCGACAAAAGCGCCTGCTCCCGGCTGATCTTTTATGCTTGTGGCTGATAAAATTTTGTCGTCGGTAAACGTACCGGTCCGCCCGGCAGCTTTTTCAAACCTGATTACAAAGAACCCGTTAAAACCGGCGCTTTTGCCCCATCCCTGGTAAATGCGATGAGCCGGGTTATAACCATATACCTCACCCCTTTTAGCATCTACTTTTATAAAACCCTCATGCCTGTCGCTGTTGGGCGTAATCAGCAAAAAAAGGCTATCCGTTTTATCCATAGTAAACTGCATCATACCACAGCGTGGAGTGGCCGTTACGGCGGCATGTACGCTATATTCGGCTAAATTAACCTGGTATAAATAAGGGGTTAACAGCTCATCGGTGTGTTTAAATGAGGTTTGGTAATTGTTGGTTTTTAATTTCCCGGTTATGGGCATAATGGTAACGCTGCCATAATCCTGCGTGCATGAACCACTTAACCAATGCGAGCCGCGCAGGCCGTAAAACAGGCTATCTTTATAAAGATACGGTGGTACGCACTTATTTTCTGTTGCCTGGGTTTCCGGCGTCCACTGCGTCATGGCGAATGGCGTGGTTACCGCAGGAATAGTATTAGCCTGCGATGCGGCATACCCAGAACCGTGCTTTACTGCCGATGCTGTTGTGGCAACGGCGGTACCTGCCAATGGCTGTACGTATTTAACAACATCCTGCGCAAAAGCAGCTGCTGAGCCAATCAATAGCAATAAAATAAAATATAAACGCCTCCCTTTATAAAGTATCATACATGTCATGTTAATCGTGTAATAGTCTTTAGCCGAAAGTCTTAAGTCCTAAGTCAAAAAAGAATAAATATAACTTTTGACTTAAGACTCAGTACTATTAACTTAACACTAAGCTTCTGCAACGCACAAGACTATATTTTCAAAAATATTTTGTTTCGATATAAAAAATAAAGCAATGCAAGCTGCACAATCACGATGCTTATGGCTTGCCAAACCGTTTGCCATAGCGGCGACACGTACTGGATCAGTCCACCAAAAAAGTAATGGGCGGTATGCTGAAAATCGATCATGCCTTCGGATGCCAGGTAAATAAGGATTGAATTTACGCCGATAAGCACAAAAGGGAAAGCCCATTTACGATAGCCCGCCACATCAATAACCAGGTAAAAAACAGACAGGAAAACCAAACTCCATCCACCTACAAATAAAACAAAAGAGCTTGTCCACAGGCGTTTATTAATAGGGAAGGTTAAATTCCACACGGAGCCGATGGCAATTAGTATCAGTCCGGCCACAAACAATGCCAGACCCTTTTTCCACATGGGCCATTTTACCGACTGGTATTTTAAAAACTGGCCGGTAAAGATGCCCAGCATGGCTGTGCCAATTGCCGGAATGGTTGATAACACCCCTTCGGGATCATGTATTTTATCATGTAACCGGCCGGGAAGTAATAAACGATCTACATATGACTCAAGGCTACCATTCATGGTTAAAACACCTGCGCCATAACCGGGAACGGGGATAAGCATCATGGCTGCCCAGTAGCCTACTAACAGCACAGCAAACCAAACAAGCTGCTGCCGGGTATTAAAATTTAAATAAATGAGCCCGGCAAAAAACCAGGCCAGGCCGATACGTCCTAATACGCTGGCGAAACGAGTTTGCTCATACCCATTCCACTTAAAAAGGCCGTTAACAACCATCCCCAAAAAAAGCAGGATAAGGGTACGGCGGATCATGGATAAATAGATGCTCCGCTTATCTGCTTTGGGTAAAAACTGTGCATCGTTTACTCCCGCCTTCAGCATTTTATTGTGCATAGAGTATGGCATAGACACACCGGCTATAAACAAAAACAGCGGAAAGATCATATCATAAAATGTAATCCCATTCCAATCGGTATGGTGCAGCTGGCCCGACATCCACAATAAAACCGACCAATTGGTTGCCTTCGCCAGGGCGTGTACCACACCTTCGCCGCTCATTATCCAAAACATATCAAAGCCACGCAGCGCATCTAATGATAGTAAGCGGGGTAACTTTACAGGCGTATTTTTACCATCGTTGGTATTTATAAAAGGATCAGCTACTATTGGTACGTTGGCCATATGCCTTAAAGATTATTGTTATTTTAAGTCTGCCCCTATTTTAGTCCGGTACTTTTTATACAGTTGTTGGGCCATCAATATGCTGTTGCCTTTTGTACTTACCGGGTAAGGTTTTTGTGTATTTACCCAGTTCCATTCCCAGGCGCTTATATTTTTATCAAATGCGGCGGCATCCATCGGCTTGGCAGCTTTCAAGGCGGCTTTAGCTTCGGTAAAAAACTTTTGCCATCTCACCTTATAAAAATCATTTAACAAACCGCTCCACTGGCGGCAGGAGTATTCATGAAGCGGGCTTTTTTCGTCGCCCCAAAGGGTAACCAGGTTTCGGGCGTTTCGTTCATAAATTGCCTTTTCGGTTGGGGTGGTTCCGCAATTACGGGCATCGGCAAGCCATGGGCCTAATAAAAAATCTTTACGTGTTGCCAAAAGCGCATCCATATCGCCAATCAATTGAAGGTACTGACTGCTGTATTTATCAAAGTCGATCACGTTTTTATCCTCATAAGCCTTTACCCATTTTTGCTGCAATGGCCTGGCGTAGTTGGCTAATACCTGTCTCGATAAATCAACCAGGTCATACTGAAAGCCATCGCTCTTGCTGCACGAGGGTACGGCCTTCATCAGTTCGTCCCAGGCGGGCAGCAGGTCTTTACGCTGATAATTTAGCTTAGTCCTCGTCCACACCGCGGCCGAATCAAACGTTGGCCTGCCTGTTATGATTGACTCCGAGGCATCGCGGATATCTTTACCGTTATAAACGGTTTCTTTTAATACCTGCCATGCTTTAAGTGTATGTTGGTTCACGTTGCCGTAGCGGTTTAAAATGTATGACCGAAGCCAGTTATCCAGGTTAATGGGCTCGTTTTGCCAGGTGTTGCTGGTCATTAATTCATACAACACAGGATTTTGTTCAATGCCTTCCATGGTAAGGCCAATGCCTGCCAATTTGCCCGATGCAGTATCTTTAAGGGCCAGCGCGGGGCCGGTGGCTACGCCTTCAATCCTACCAAACATCCCGATATTGCCGCCAAAATTATGCAGCATGTTCCAAATCCAGGGCTTGCCATAATAGGCTTCGGTACGCTTCCAAACGGGTTCTATCTCGGTCGCCAAATCAAGCATAATCATATGATCGTTGGGGACAGCCTCCAATAAAGCTTTTATCTGTGGTGTTTTCCAGAATTTACGGTCGCTATAAAAAAGCCAGCCCTGCATTACCCACACGGCTTTCGGGTCGGCACTACTCATAGCCTGGTACACTCTCGAACTTAATGCCGATAAATAGGTAGGATCATCAGTTGGCGGTTCATTTTCATTAAAGGTATCGGCCGAGTATAAATGATCGGTGCCGTATAAGCGCGTTTGGGTTTCTAAAAACTTACGCCCAATTAAGTCAAACATTGGGTCGTGGGTATCCAATATATAGGTGTCGCCAAAACCATTGTTCCAGTTAGTCTTTTTCAGTTTTGAATTTGGGAAGCGTGTCATGAACGCGGCGGGTACATGGCCGGTAAATGATTGCAAAACGGGCTTCATGCCAAGCGCTCTTTCACGCTTTAATATTTTTTGCTGCAAATCGCGGTGACTTGTCATCCAGCTTAGGGGCAGGGGGCCGCCCCAGCCATCCAGGTTGCCCATCCAAAACCATGAAAAATAAGCTGGGCCGCAGAAAAATGATTTCAAATCATTATCGGTAAAACCCATATCCTTATAAACTTCGTACCAGGTATACTCCTGGCCGGTTAATGCAAGCGGCATATCAATGCCATGCAGGGCCATCCAGTCAATTTCTTTTTCCCACCGTTTCCAGTCCCACCAGCTCATGCTATAGTTGTAGGTGCAATAGTTTAGGTAATAGCGGTATTGGTAGGGTGTGTTTTTATGAATTTTTGCGGTTACAGCGGGTAATTTTGCGGGCAGGTTTAAATTGGTGCCATTCCAGGTTACCTGGCAGTGGCAGTATTCGGTTAGGTAATAGTATAATGCAGATGCTACTGCGACACCATTATTGCCCCTTAATACAATTTTGTTGTTAATACTTTCTATTTCAAAGGCATCTTTTCCGTTAATCGCCGGGATTTCTTCCACCTTAAAATGTGTTGCCGCCTTTGGTATTACGCGGCCAATTAAAGCGTATGATGCATTCTTGTTAACCTGGGCATTTGCACCTCCACGGATAAAAATTAAAATAACAAGCAGGGCAAAAAAAAGCTTTGCAGGCAATTTGTTTAACAACATATTAAGCAATTATATTAAAAACAAAAGACGGTAAAAAACAAATACAGGCCGGTATGCGGCCTGTATTTGTTAAACAATATTGGTTAATAACCTGGGTTTTGTACCAGTTTTGGATTTAACTGCATCTCGGGCCTTGGTATCGGGAAAATGCGTTTGGCAGGATTTGCATCGGTTTTTATACCCCATGATTTTTCAAACTGACCAAAACGAATAACGTCATTACGGCGCCACATTTCCATGGACAGCTCGCGGCCACGCTCGTCTAATATATCAGCTAACGTAACTGCGGCCAAAGGGGTGGCTTTTGCACGCGCCCTTACCTGGTTAACCAATGATAAAGGCGAATCGCCGTTGGTGGCGGTTGCACCTCTTAAAATGGCTTCCGCTTTCTCCAGCAACACATCGGCATACCTGAACATCGGCACATCATTACCCTGGTTACGGTCGGTGTTTAAGCTATCCGGATAAAATTTATTATTCCTGTAGCCTTCTTCGTTGGCAAGTTCATCATTACCAATATCAAAAGTGGCGTTATTCTTCCATATAATATCTGGCGTAAACTCCAGCTGGTGTACAACCTGGGCAGTAGGATTTGGGCCGCTATAGCTTGCATCAAGCCCTATGTTGGTTGTAGTAATATTTATTGGCGTGCCATCATTGTTATATTGCTTACCAACCAGGTATTGTTTTTTACGAATATCATTAGCATCGTTAAACAAAGCATAGTACTCTTTATAAGTATACACCGGTCCATCGGGCGTGTAAGGCATTTTATATTTACTTTTCAAATTAGGGTTAAGCGTCCAGCGGGAATAATACTGCCCCTGCGCCTGCACACCATCAAAAGGTACGGCAAAAATAAAATCCTTAATCTGCGGACCATTGTTGGGTTTAAACATGCCCAAATAATCGGCATCTAAAGAATATTGGCCGCCTTTTATAATATTATCGCACATGGTAACCGCATCCTGGTACCTTGGCGTGCCAATGTAATATTGGGCATTAAGGTACATTTTTGCAAGTATGGCATAAGCTAAACCTTTGGTTGGCCTGCCGTAAGTTGTTACGCCCGACGTAGCGCTCAGATCAGGAATTTGCGCAAGCAATTCGCTTTCGATAAAGGCAAACACCGCGGCTCTTGGCTGAGTGCCCAGGTTGGTGGTATCGCCAAATTTTTTGCTGATAGGAACATTGCCAAAAAGGTCCATCAAATAAAAGTAAGATAATGCCCGCATGGTTTTAATTTCGGCAACGGTTTGCTTTTTAGCGTCACTTGCAGGTGTAGCGTCAAACAACGACAATACCTGGTTACATAAACTTATGGTTCCGTAACCCCACTGCCAGCAGGTTTCTGTCATACCGTTATCGGGGGTTACGGTATGCAGGTTTACGGTTGAATAAGTACCGCCATCAAGCCAGTTGCCGCCACGGGCCACCAATACACATTCGTCTGTACTTAAATTTTGCAATAGCCAGTACTGCCTGCCCGGCGCCCCGCGAAACGAGGTGTAAATAGGCCCTGTGGCAGCTACGTACTGAGCCGGTGTGGTTGGAAAAATAGACGGGGTAAGCGCCGATTTAGGCGTGATATCTAACTTAGTACAGCCCGAAAGGTAAATAGCCCCCATAACCATGGCAATAAGGCCAGGTTTTATATATCTTTTTAAATTATTCATGTCTGTTAGGTTAATGGTTATTATAAATCAACTTGTATACCTGCAAGGAAGCTCCTTGTTTTTGGATAAAAATTATTACTATCAACGCCAATAAACTGGCCGCTTGCCTGGTTATCGATGTTCAAATTCAACTCGGGATCAACCCCTTTGTATTTGGTGATAATAAACAAGTTGGTACCGGTAACATACAAACGGATGCCGTGTACATAATTACCTGCAACATTAAATTTGTAAGCAAGTGTTGCATTACTTAACCTGATAAACGCGCCACTTTCAAGATAACGTGTTGAATACAAGTTGGCGTTAACATCGGTACCTGGCTCGCTTAATGTTAAGGTAGGCACACCGTGCGCCGAAGCCTGGGTTGGTTGGTTAAAGCTGGCCAAAGATGCGTTCATGATTTTATTACCGCCCTGACCTCTGAAAAAGAAATTAAGGCTAAAGTTTTTATACGTAAAATCGTTGCCCAAACCAAATGTATAAGTTGGCTGTGCATTACCTGCATAGGTTTGATCGGCACTTGTAGGCGTTGTGGTTGGCTGGCCATTAGCGCCTAAAAATGTTGACACACCGTTAGGACGGCCAAGGTATTTCAGCGTATAAAACTCGCCAAGCGGATAGCCGGCTTCAATAATAGATACCTTTATACCGCTTTGTCCGGGTCCTTCAGGATCACCCACATATATTTTAGACAGATTTGGCGCCAGTGATGTGATCTTATTTTTATTAAATGAAATGTTGCCGTAGCTGCTCCAGGTAAAGTCTTTTGATTTGATAGGCGTACCGTTCAGGGCTATTTCAACACCTTTGTTAGACATACTGCCTACGTTTTCTACCTTGGTGGATACGAAGTTATTGATCAGTGATACCGGAACGGTAGTGATCATATCGGTTGTTTTTTTATTGTAGATGTCAACCGAGCCCCCCAGCCTTCCTTTTAATATAGAGAATTCGACACCGCCATTAAGCGTACCTGTACTTTCCCATTTCAAATCCGGATTCGGGTTCTGGGTTACACCAATAGCGCCGATATAGGCACCGTTGTAATAAAAACTACCGGTAGTACCATAAAGCGTTATAGGTGTATAAGGCGAGAAGCCTAACGAGTTACCTGTTTTACCATATCCTACCCTCAGTTTCAAATCGTCAAACAGCGATTGCGATTTCATGAAGCCCTCGTCGATTATGCGCCATGCGGCCGAAGCGGCGGGGAAATATCCCCAGCGGTTGTTGGTACCAAAAGCGTTTGACCCATCCCGGCGTAACGATGCCTGCAAAAGGTATTTACCTAAGTAGCTGTAATTTACGCGAGAATAAAATGAAACCAGGCGCAACGTTTCCTGGTTAACGCCGCCATAATCAACGCGGTAACCGGCAGCCGGCGTACCTAACGCCAGGTTACTATAACCGGTAGCATCAGAAATAAAATTCTGATTAGTTGACTGAAAACCGTCACCCGTTGTAGTTTGATCTATTGAATAACCAAACAGGATTTTAAAATTATGCTTATCATTCCAATTATGAGCATAGGTTAAATAGTTTTCAAATAACTTTTTGGTATCTGTATACGTCGACCGGATAGCTTTACCGTTAAGACTTGGAGCAAGCTCAGATGCGGAATTGTAATAAGTATTGTTATCGGTATTGGTTTCCTGGTAAGCTAAGTTAAAATTGTAAAGCAGGCCGGCTGGTAATATCAACTCACCGCGAACATTACCCAATAGCAAGCTAACTTTTTGTTTGTAGGTATCATTGGTAATAAGGCCAACCGGGTTATAACCCAGTTTTAAAGTGGGGTCGTTATAAAATGTACCATCAGCATTATAAATGGTACGGGTAGGCAAATACTGAACTATCGACTTAAACAAGCCAGGACTTTGACCGTTTGCGCTTGACAAGGGAATATCATTAACCAGCAGATTTGAGTTGGTAACTGCATTGCTTAAGGAGAAATCCAGTTTCAATTTATCATTCAGCGCTTTTTGCGTGATATTAAGCCTGCCTATAACACGTTTTAAACCACTGCTTTTAACAATACCCTGGTTATCCAGGAAATTTAAACTTCCGTTATAAGTAGTTTTATCGGTACCGCCACCAAACGAAAGGTTATGGTTTTGCGAAAAGCCTGTATTGCGTTCAACGGCTTTTTGCCAATCGGTATTTCCGCCATTGTCATTTGCCGGCGTAAAACTTTGTCCGTTAGCTTTTACATAGGCCCTAAGCTGATCGGCGCTGGCTACATCAAACTGGTTAGATACTTTTTCAAACGCTCCGTAACCATTGTAAGTCATCCTCATCTGGCCTGCTTTAGCTTTTTTAGTAGTTACTAAAATCACACCATTGGTAGCCCTGGTTCCATAGATTGCTGCAGCGGAGGCATCCTTTAACACATCTATTGAAGCAATATCCGAAGGGGCAAGCAAATTGAAATCCGCTCCCGGTACGCCGTCTATTACGTAAAATGGTACTGATGCGGCGCCAGCCCTTATTGACGATGGCCCGCGAAGCGTAACAGAAGCTTTGCCATTGGGGTTACCATCACTGGTGATATTTAAACCGGCCACTTTACCTTCCAGTAAATCGGCAGGGCTTGTTACCACACCGGCGTTAAATTGCTCGGCCTTAACCGTAGCAATGGAGCTGGTTAATTCCTTTTTTGTTGTGGTACCGTAGCCTACAACAACTACTGTAGATAATGAATTGGCCGAAGGCACCAACGTAACCTTTATTACGGTTTGCGTACCAACTGTTATCCGTTGCGTATCAAAACCGATATAAGAGAATACCAATACAGCGTTTTCGTTGGCCACCTGTACCCTAAACTTACCCTCTAAATCGGTAACAGCACCAGTTGCAAGCCCTGCTATTTTAACAGAAACGCCAATCAGTGGCAGTCCTTTATCATCTACAACGGTACCTGTTATAATGGTAGGCGGAGGAAGCTCCACTTTTTTCTCAACCGGTGGTTTTGGTGCAGGTTTAACCAACAAACTACCTTCAACTTCGGTATATGTAAATTGATTATCCAGTAAAACCTTTTTTAATACGGCTTCCAGTTTCTCGTTGCGTGCCGTCAGGGTCACTTTAACATCGCTTTCCATATTATTGCCGGTATACATAATCCGCACACCTGTATTTGCCGAAATGCGTTCAAGCGCATCAGAAAGCGGCATTTTTTTCAATTTAAGGGTAACTGGCTTTTCCAGTACGCTTTGTCCGTATGAGTTATCGGCCATAGCAATGGACGATAGCGAGCAGACAACTAATAAAATAATCGCATTAATTTTCATAACTAGTGTTATGGCTCGAAAGAATCTTTCGGGTATAGTTTTTTTCATATTTTTGCTATATTAAAGTGTTATAGGTCAAGCTGGAACGTGCTATGGTTCTTGAGGCCTCCTGCATGCTCCATTAATAAATCTTTGGCATTTTATTCCTCCAAAACTGGCCCGGCCATTTTGGAGGATCATTTTCTCTTTCCCTTGTTTTAACTCATAGCTTTTATTTAGGTGTCAAACATTATTTGTTTTATATAATCGGTATTTTAGTTACAGCCCTTACCTTTTAAGGTATAGGTGCCGTCCTCCTTTTTAAAGTGGGCATTTATAAGGGCTTCTATCAGCTTTAGCACTTTTTGCAATGGCATATTATTAAAATCGGCATACAAGGTGCAGTTAAGCAGATTTTTATCGGCCTTGATCACTACGTTATATTTGCGCTGAACATCGGCCAGAACATCAGATAAAGGTGTATTATGGTATTGTAGCTTCCCCTGCTGCCAGCTAATAATCGATAACGCATCGTCAATTTTTGCGGCGACCAGTGTTTGGCTGGTTTTGGTATATACCAGCTGCATATTGGGAGTAAGCAATACCGCAGGTTGTTTTACGGCAGTTGCTAATACTCCTACCTTGCCGCTTACTACGGTTACTTTAATGGCTTTATCCTCGTTATAAGCTTTAACATTAAAGCTGGTACCTAAAACGGTAGTTTTAATTTTGCCCGAATGGATGATAAATGGTTTGCTGCTATTATGCGCTACTTTAAAAAAAGCTTCGCCGGTAAGGATAACTTCTCTTGTGTTTTCTTTAAATTTATCAGGGTAGCTCAACCGGCTGCCCGAGTTAAGGCATATGGTGGTGCCATCAGATAAACTTATTAGTTTTATTTCGCCGTTTAGCGCTACTGTTTCCTGGTACTTAACCGGATCTATCCAATTATCCAGTTGTTTTCTGAACAAGTAGCCGGTACAAAATACGGTGGCAACAGATGCAGCAATGGCCATTTTTACCAGCAACCGCCTTATTGGAAATACCTGTTCGGGGGGCGTAATTATACGTTGATGGATATTTTTTAGTATTTGATTGGATGCCTGATCGCTGAGGGTGAGTTTTTGTTCCAGCACATCTTTACTGAAACCATCAAGCGCTATTAGGTATAACTCTGAGATATCTCCCTTCAGGTATTCAGCAAGCCAGCGCTTGTCGTCCTGGGTCAGGATATCAGTTTTATAAAGCCTTTCTAAACGTTGAACTATGGTTTCCACGAGCAATTTTTATATAAATACGCCGGGAGGTTTAAAACGGGGGGATGGTTTTGTAATTATTTTCAAAAAAAATTCAAAAAACTACAAACAGGTATTTTAACGCATAAGATACCCGATTTTTCAGGCTGTTTTTTTTGAACTTTTACGAGAAAAATCTTCTTTTTATTTTTGTATCAAAAAATGTACTTTTTGTATCGATAAATAGCGCATTTGTTGTTAAAAAGTGTAAATTAATTAACTTATTTTCACCTGTTTGTGCATGAATAAATTGCTGTTTTGATATACAAAAAGAAGCGTGTAAATTTGTAGTGTTTACCCACAAATTAAAGCAGTTTCTTTGGTGTTTTGCACCGCATTGGACTCCTGGAATTCGCGTTGATTTGTGTGAAGTAGGCTTTATTAATTTAACCCCACACACAATAAGCATAGATCGAAATTATTGGTCGATACCAACCCAATAACAGGCCAGCAACACGCCGGCGGTTTTCCATTCGGCCTGGTGTTCGTGGATATGGTTTTTCACTGCGGCCACAGCATGGCCAAGATACTCTTTAACGGTATGTTTAGATATGTTCAATTTTTCGGCAGCCTCCTCGTAAGTTTTCCCTTCTAACTTGCAAAGGGTAAATACTTTTTTACGCTGGGGCGATAGCTGATCGATGGCCTGGTGCAACAAATAATATTGATCGTCAATTAGGTGAAGGTTGCTATCTTCCTGCTCAATTTCAGCAAAAGGCATGGTATTAACAACCGCAGCCTCACGTAGCTTTTTACGTAAATATGATATCGATTTGTTAAAACTCAGCACAAAAAGCCAGCCGCTTACAGATTGATCGGCATTAATTTCGGCGCGTTTTTCCCACAGTGCGATAAAAATATCCTGCAAAATATCGCAGGAGATATCATCATCCTTAGTGAGTTTATAAATATTACGATAAATGGCCTGGTGATACTTTTGATAAAGCAGATCAAATGCGCCGATGTCATCATCGTGTAGGCGAAACACTAAATCTTTATCTGCGTCCATATCTATAAAAACCGGTAATTATTTAATCATTTAACAAGCAGGAATTATTGTGAAAATACAAATATTTTATTTGCCCATAAACATTTCACAGTGTGTTTGGGCCGGTTTATTGATTTTTAAGGTAAACCTGTTTTAAACTTAACCTGCTAAATCGTTATTTTATGCAGGTTAAGTAAACAGGCAAATCAATTAAAATCAACAAAATTTGTTACCGTAGGGGTACATTAAATTATAATTTAACAGTAGCCGGCAAATATTTGGCAATTAAATCCTCATAGTAAGGTTTTAATTCTGATACTACCGGTGGCTTAGGGCTTTTGGAGTACAGGTCGTAAGGGTTAAATTTATCAACCCATTTAAACATCTCCTGGTCATGCGCATTCAGCAAATGATCATAAGCCTTTTCGCGATGTTGCGAGTAAAACGAATGGTAACGGATCATATACAACGCTTCTTCGGGCAAATAATCTTTGGTAATGTGGTACAGGTATTCATCATGCCCCCATGACATGTGCACGTTATCTAACCCGCACTGGTGGGTGTAAACACCGTATTTGGTATTATAGCGCTCATCAGTGCTATCGGGGTTGGCGGCAAAAAATTCAGGGTAAACTATCTTATCCGAAAACTTGCATCCTACGGGGAACGAATCGCCTACAACGTTCCACTGGGGTTCGCCAAAAAGGCAAAGCACCTTGCCTAAATCGTGAATAAAGCCGGTTAATACAAACCAATCAGGATGCCCATCAGCACGGATTGCTTCAGATGTTTGCAATAAATGCTGCAACTGATCGAGTGAAATATCAGGGTCTGATTCATCAACCAGCGTATTCAAATACTCCATTGCCGACCACCATGGCATTTCCATTTTATCAAACTGTAAAAAATTAGCCTTTTTTGCTAAAACGTTACCATAAGTTTGATAAGTGTGGTTAAGCCTGTAAAACTCCCTTACCGGGTTGTCTTCGGCATCATTATAAACCCTGAACTCCTCTTTGGCTTTAGCTGTGCCGGGTTCGGGATACCTGCTTAATACATCATCTTCCCAAACATCCAGACTTGGCAGCGGCGAAATTTCTTTTTCAGTTAACTTTTGCATATCGTAAAGTATTCAAACAATTAATTATTAAATATTGGTAAAGCCCTCATTTGTTAAACTCTAAAATATACCTATCGCTACCCCCGGAAACCTTGAAGTAAAAACTCCAGCAGGCTGTTCATAAACCGGCAATCCAATAAATAAGTTTTAAAATGAGCCGCGCTTAAAGGCACAGTTTAGCTTTATAATGTTTTAAAATTCACTAAAAAAAACATCGGTTTTACATAATTGGGGGTATTTATTTACGTAAACGATTACGTACATCAACCTTTCCCTATTTTGTAAGTACCTTATTTTTAGCACTTCCGGGCACCTGAATATTTTGCATTAACGATTTAGTAACGCCAAAAAGCGCTATTACGGGCAATGATTTAACCTGCGGTATTTTAAGTGAATTAAGGGTTAACCCATCAATATCTTCAAACACGCAGGCAGCCCTAAAATCCCGGCCGGCGCAGCTAAGTGTTACATTTTTAAAGCTCACCCCTGCCGCGTGGCGGGCATAAAAACCCCAGGCGGGCAATTCGCCAAACATCGAAAACTCAGGATAATCACGCGGGTTTTCGGGTATCCTGGTCAATGAATCTAAACTTACATGGGCAACAGTTTTACTGGCATCGCCATGATATACTATTTTAATATTCTGCAGGGTTACGTTTTGAACAGGATGCCCCGGTAAACCAGCAATTGATGATGGGAAGGGGTTGTGTGAGCCTTTAACCTCCGGCCCTTCCATTGGGTATCCTTTATCGGGCTTGCCTTTGGGCACATCAACGGTTACGTTGCTTATCCTAATGCCATTAATCTTACTCACTACAGTGTCTTTATTACGATGGCCAAGACGTATAAAAATGGCATTACCCGTATTAACGGCATTAATGTTACTAATGTCAATATCTTCCATCACGCCGCCATCAACACATTCCAGCGCAATTGCCGAGCGGTAGGTGTCATAAATTTTGATGTCCTTTATGGTAATTTTTTTAAAGCCGCCCCATGAAGCGGTGCCAAATTTAATACCGCTGGCGCTTGAACGCGTGGTACAGTTGGCTATATATATATTCTCGCAGCAGCTGTTCCGGTCGCTCGATTTCAGGCAGATGCCGTCATCATCAGCATTAAAAAAGCTGTTTGTAAGCTTTACATTTTTACAATCCACAAGGTCAATACCATCATTATTCCAGTAGGTGTTGCTTACTACCTTAATGCTGTCAATAACCATATCCCTGCACTTATTGTAATCCTGTATCCACACCAGGCCATTTTGAATGGTTATGCCTTTTACCTGTATACCGGTGCAATTAAAAAAGCCGATTAATTTAGGCCGGTTTGGCTCTTCAGGCTGAATTTGCCCCCAGGGATTAGTTTTTTGCCATAACGAATCCCGCAGTTTTCCGGCCTTCAGCATCGCGAAAAGATCTTTCAGCAATTCGTCGCCGTTGCCGTCAATTGTTCCTTTACCAGTGATGCCAATGTGTTGCTGATCTTTGGCAAATATCAGGGGCGATGCATGCCCTTCGCCATAATCAGTCCGTTTTGCGCTCCCCAGCAATACGGCGTTAGCAGCCAGGTTTAGGGTAACGTTTGATTTTAGGTTGATAACCCCCGTTAAAAACTTCCCGGCCGGAACATATACCGTACCGCCGCCTTGCGCGTTTGCATTATCAATAGCCTTTTGAATACTGATAGTGTTATTGGTAATACCATCGGCCTTTGCGCCGTAATCAGTTATTTTAAAAACCTTTTGCTGTGCATAACCGGCAAAGGGCAAAGCAAGCAAAGCCAAAAAAGAAAATATTTTCATGATAAACTATCGATAAAGAATAAAAGCAGGTTTATTATCCCTGCGTATGCCACACGCCAGGGGTTTATTTTTATATCAGGCATCTAAGTTGTTAAACTTTTACTTTAGTTTGGGGCATCGGCATCCATTTATTTACGTAAACGTTTGCATAAACCCCTTTATATTAGTAAAATTATACCGTTATAAAAAGGTATCCGCAATGGGTAACATTAATTTAAAAGAACTCGCTTTAGCGTTAAATTTATCAACCGCCACAGTATCAAGGGCGCTACGGGATAGTCATGAAATAAGCCCCGAAACCAAAAAGAAGGTTTTGGAACTGGCTAAACAATTAAACTATGAACCCAACCCTGCCGCCAGCAATTTAAGGAGCCACAAAACAAAAACCATTGCTGTAATTATTCCCGAAGTAACCAATAACTTTTTTTCTCAGGCCATAAATGGCATCGAAGAAATAGCACGCCAGCATGATTATCATGTTTTAATTTACCAAACACACGAAAACAGCGATTTGGAAATGGCCTTTATGCGCCGTTTGCTGAGTGGACGTGTTGATGGGATCCTGATTTCGGTTGCAAGCGAAACCAATAACGATCAAAATTTTAAGGATATTATTAACCAGTTACCCGTTGTTTTTTTCGACAGGGTAAATGAGGATATAGACGCCGTAAAAATAACCACTGATGATTACGAAAGCACGTATAATGCTACCTGCCATTTAATTGAGTGCGGGTGCAGGAAAATTGCCTACCTGATGGCCTTAAATAACCTATCGACAGGAAAAAAACGGTTTGCAGGATATTGCGCCGCGTTAAACGACAACCATATTGCCAAAAACGATGCCCTAATTGTAAACGACACCAACGATGAAGATGAAAATTACGCGCTAATAAAAAAACTGCTGACTGATGAAAAACCCGACAGCATTATCACATCCATTGAAAACCTGGCCCTGCCCTGTTACTATGCCTGCCGGGAGCTCAACCTGAATATCCCCCGCGACATTAAAATAATAAGCTTTTCGAACCTCAAAACCGCCCCTCTTTTAAATCCTTCACTCAGCACAATTACACAGCCTGCCTTTGAGATGGGAAAAGAAGCGGCAAACATCCTTTTTAAAATATTGAACAAAAAGTATTTTGAACCGAACGAAACGCTGGTACTTAAATCAACTATCATAAAAAGGGAATCGACTGGGTTTTAAGTATATTCAACCGCCGGCTCCCTGCTTATTTTATTTTTGTTAGTAATCAATTGCCTCCTTCCCCTGGTTTTTCTTTTTTTACTATCTGCATCACTTCGTCAGCGTTTAGGGCGGCCTGGTAAACTTTTACCTTATCCATATATCCATGAAAAATCCTTTCAGATGGAAATTCCTCATTTCTGCCTAAAGTCCATTTGTTGGTTACCGATAGGTTTGCCGTGATTTCCGTCACGGTAGTACCTGCCAGCGCGCCATCAATATACAGGTAAAGTGTTTTACCGGTGCACACCCCTGCAATGTGATGCCAATGATTATTCCAGTTGGCGGGCAGGTTAACGGTGCAATCACCCCGGCCCCAGCCCCCGGCAAAAAAAGTGAGTGTTTGATGATCAGATACCTGTAAAACGTGGCTATCACCTTTGGTTATCATGTCAACCAGCCCCCTTTCGTTCCCGGTGGGATATACCCAGCCCATCATGGTAATGGTTTCGCCCATATTATCAAGGGCGGGAGCGTTGGGTACCTCCACAAAAGTATGTTCATTAAACTCAAGCCTGCCGCTGGTTTTAGGTTTTCCGGTAATAACTATTTGCCCGTCATTTTGAAACCCGGAGTTGTCTTTTACTGAATTACCGGCCGAATAATCTATGGGAGAAAGATCAAGCAAAAGTGATTCTGTGTTGTCCTGGTACACCTTGTAAACCACCTTTTGATCACCTGCGGATATCCTTTGGAACCCCTTTGAAGCACCTGCCAGTACGTGGTCTATCACCTTTTTTTCGCCGGGTTCCAAAACAACGGTATCGGTAAAAATTAAGGTGTCGTTTTTTGCTATGGGGACATTAAAAGTTTGTTTTACGCCGCCAATATTCTTGATGGTATAAGCGAGGTGTTGCGGCTCATTTACTTTAAGCATCGGGGTAGCGGTAAGGCCGGTAATTTTAAAGGGATGAGCCGGGGGATTTGGCGGCAGTTTTACATCGACCCTAACCGGAGGCAGACCATCCAATTTAAGTTCCGTTTTCCCAATAGGGTAAAGCCGGCATACCAGCGAATCTTTTTGGAGACCGTCCAAAACTACCATGCAATTTTTGTAAGCATACGGTTTGCCATTTACCAATAGCGTAACAATTTTAACGCCGGTAGTCCCTTTGTTACTGATTGAAAAATGAACGGTAAAAGATTCATCGGGCGCGACGCTGTTTTTTGAAACGGAACAACTCAACATTTTAAAGTCAGGGTTTTGTTTTGTTTCGGATAACTCGACAGGGTTGTTATCCTTTGGCCACTTGTCTGCCTTATCCGTTAAATCAAAAAACATTGAACCACCAGCTGTTAATACCGAATGCGGCAGGGTTAACTGTTGCCAGGGTTTACCGTTAATGGTTAAGGCCTTTACGTAACCTTTTGTATCTGAAACATTACTATTTACAGTAAACTGTTTTCCGTTTGGCAGGTGCAGTGTAACAGATTTAAACAAGGGCGTGCCGATAGCGTAGTAAGGCCTGCCGGGGCAGACCGGGTAAATACCCATGGCGCTAAAAACATACCAGCTGGAGGTTGAGCCCAGGTCGTCATTACCGGGTAAGCCGCCAGGGGTATTGCTAAAACGATGCATCATAATTTGCTTTAACCATTTTTGGGTTAAAGCCGGTTTGCCTGCCTGGTTAAACAGGTAGGGCAAATGAAATACGGTTTCGTTATCAAACAGGATCACGTTATTGCTAAGCGCCGAATCGAGCCGGCCCGCGAACTGTTTGTTACCTCCGGTGAGGTTAATAAGATCTTTGGTGTTATGCGGTACGAAGTAAGAGTACACCCACTTATCCCCCTCCTTATAACCCGACATGCCCGGCTGTAATTTAAACTCATCATCGTTGCGAGGCAATAGTAATAGTTGATCGTTATTTAAAAGATTGCGGTAGCTGTAGCCCCGGTTTGCCAAAAGCCGGTAGTCTTTATCATTATAGACAACGTTTTTGGCAAATTGCGATAAAGCCCAATCATCATATGCATATTCAACCGTGCGGGTAACCGACTCGGACCGGGTAAAGGGGATATAACCTTTTTGATTAAAGATCTCCATATCCGGCTGAATAAAGGGCTGTTCCAGTACGCTTTTCTTCATGGCCATATAAGCCAGCTGCTTATCAAAACCGGCTATCCCTTTCATGTAGCTATCTACAATAATCGGTATCGCGTGGTTGCCTGTCATCGATTCGGTTGGCAGGTGGCCGGTTTGTTTGTAAATATCCAGCGTAGATAAAATCACGTCCTGCTGCTTATCCGGGTAAAGCAATGTAAGCAAGGGATGCAGGGAGCGAAAAGTGTCCCAAGGAGAGAAAGCACCATATTGGTTGGCGCCTGTTTTTTGGTGGATGTTGCCATCGGCTCCCATATAACGGCCATCCACATCGTCAATTACCCAGGGAATTAAAAGCGAATGATACAGTGCGGTATAAAAAACGGATTTATTTGTATCGCTGCTATCGGTTACATCAACAACAGCCAGTTTTTTTTGCCACTCGTTGGCGGTACGTTTACGCAGCTGGTCAAAGGATAGTGGCCCTATTTCCTGGTCTATATTGCGCTGCGCACTTGCATAGCCAACTGTGGAAGCACTCAATTTAAGCCCGATAATTTTATCGCCCTTTACACCTGATGAAAAACCGAAAATCCAACCGCCTTTAGCTTGTTTTTTTGAGATAAAAGGCTCGGTAAAATTGATAACCATATTGCCGTTGGAGGCATGGAGTATTTTGGGCGATATAACACTAATATCTCCTGCATCGCCGATAAATATCTGCGGTGATGAACCTGCAGTAAACGTAAAGCGGAATATCCCCGTACGGGTTGTTGCTGTGGCCTCGACGGTGCTGTGGTCGTCATCAAACATCACCTTATAGTAGCCGGGGCTTGCCGTTTCGTGGTTATGCGAAAACTTCCTGTAGTACTTACCTGGTTCAAATCCATTAACTGCTTTAACCGGCATCACATAAAACCTGCCTGCTGATCCCTCGGGAAAGCCGCTCATATGCCTAAAACAGCTAAAATAATAAATGGCGCTATCTCCATAATTGTAACCCTTTCCAAACCTGGTTTCGGCGCTTAATTGTATCAAACCCGATGGTGCAACGGCACCGGGATAGGTGCCCCCCTCGCTGCCCCATTTGGTGAGCACATTGCTTTGGGCTGTGCCGATGAAGGGGTTTACGTATGGCAGATGGTTTGCTTGTTGGGCGGAGGCCGAAAACTTTAGCAGGATTAAAATAACTGTTAAAGAAAACAAAGACTTATAAAGTTGTTTAGCGTTAAACAAACCACCCTTCATTGTGAGGTACGAAGCAATCCCCGATGTAGCGGATTCTGAAGGGGAAATGGCATTCAAAAATAAAAGACTGTCATCCTGAGGTACGAAGGATCTATTCGCGAACTTTTCTATCTGATATGCAATGTTGATAGATCCTTCGTTCCTCAGGATGACAGGAAAATTGGATGGCTTATGGGTAGGGACGAAGTATCTATTCGCGAACTTTTCTATCTGATATGCAATGTTGATAGATCCTTCGTTCCTCAGGATGACAGGAAAATTGGATGGCTTATGGGTAGGGACGAAGTA